>NZ_RZPL01000416.1:0-5052 GCF_004022805.1 Mesorhizobium sp. M7A.F.Ca.CA.002.04.1.1
GAGAACGTCCTGATCGGCCAGATTGCCGGTCACGCCACCGGCAGGGATGATGCTCACCCCGCGGGGGGCGACAAGCCGTTTGAGATCGCCGCCCGCCTCAGCCGTTATTTCACGGCGCCCGTCGGCTCGATGGTCGAACTCTACATCGACCCGCTGCCGATGCACCTCTTTGATCCCGAAACCGAACTGGTCATCGCGCGGCCGAGCCTCATGGGGGCCACGCGATGACCAGCATGGACAGAAACGAACGGCCGGCCTTTCGTCGCCGCTTCGGCTTGCATTTCGGGCTGATTGTCGTCTGCGCCATCGTGCTGCTGCCGCCGCTCTGGGTGCTGCGGACAAGCTTCGTCCCCGAGCAGTTGTCCTACAGCAACGAGCTGATGCCGGCCTTTACGACGGACAATTATTCGGCGCTGCTGTCGAGCCGCTTCGGTCAGTCGTACCTCAACAGCCTGATCGTCGCGCTCGGCTCGGTTCTGCTCGCATTGCCTTTTGCCGCCACCACCGGCTATGCCTTCGCCCGCTTCCGCACGGGCGGTCGTTGGGCGCGTTTTGCCGTTCTGGCGACGCAGATGTTGCCGCCCGTGGCGCTGGTGCTGCCGACCTTCACGCTGTTCCGAAGCCTGGAGCTCAGCAATTCGCTGACGGGGCTGATCATCGTCTATGCCGCGCTCAACCTGCCTTTCCTGACCTGGATCCTGATGGGCTTCTTCGAGGGCATTCCAGTCGATCTGGAATGGGCGGCGATGACCGACGGCGCGACCGCCTGGGGCGCCTTCTGGCGTATTGTCCTGCCGGTGTCGATGCCCGGTATCGCGGCCGCCGGCGTGCTCGGCTTCATCCTGGCTTGGAATGAGTTTTTGTTTGCCCTGGTTTTGAGCGGGCCGAAGACGGCAACCATACCGGTTGCGCTTGCGGCGTTGCAGACCTCGAACGGCGTCCAGATCGCCAAGGTTTCTGCCGGCGTCGTCCTTGCCATCCTGCCGCTGGTCGTGGCTTCCCGCTTCATCCAGCGTTTCATCGTCCAGGGCTTGACGTTCGGCAGCGTGAAATAGGCCGGCCGCTCCGAGAGCCGACATGGCTCGCTAGCCGGTTATGAAATCGTGGCGGGATCACCGCCGCGTCCAGAGGGAAAGAGGAGTAGAGAGTTATGACTTGGAACAAGCAGACCTTGATCAAAATGCTGATGACGGCCGTGAGCGGGGCAGCTGTTGTCAGCGCATCGCTTCCGGCCAGGGCGGCTGAGCCCATCACCTTGCACGCCTTGATGGAGGACGTGCCGGAAACCAAGATCATTGAAGCGCTGTTGCCCGAATTCGAGAAGCAGACCGGCATCAAGGTCGAGTTTGAGAAGATCGGCTATCCTGACATGCACGACAAGCTGGTGTCGCAGCTGACCGCGCCGCAGAGCTACTACAATGTGCTCGAGGTCGACTTCCTGTGGGCCGGCGAATTTCCGGCGGCCGGCTGGCTGGCCGACCTGAAACCCTTCGTCGAGAAATCCAAATACGATCTGAGCCCCTTCATTCCCTCGACGCTTGACCTGCTCGGCCGAACCGAGGACCAGCTGTTCCTGGTGCCCATGTACAACTACTCGATGGGCCTCCTCTACCGGAAGGACCTGATCGGCGACGAGAAGCTCAAGGCCGCCTACAAGACGGCAACCGGCAAGGAGCTCGCTTTGCCGACGACGCTCGAAGATTATGTGGCGATTTCCAAATTCATGAAGGCCAATGCCGGTGTCGCCGGGGCCGCGATGCAGGGCCAGCGCGGCGATCCCAACAGCATGGAATTCTCCAACTACCTGTTCTCCGCCGGCGGCAGCTATCTCAATGCCGACGGCAAGGCGAGCCTCGACACGGCAGAGGCCAAGAAGGCGCTCGATCTCTATGTCGACAATCTCCAGCACGGCGCCCAGCAGGGTGCCGTGTCGGCCACGCTCGACGACACCATGCGTCTGATGTGCAGCGGTTCCGCCTTCAGCATGGTCACCTATTGGTGGATGCTGCCGCAGATGGACGATGCCGTGAAGTGTCCGACGGTCGCCGGCAAGGTCGGCCTGTCGGTGATGCCGGGCGGCCATGGCGAGAGCGGCGGTTGGGGCTGGGGCATTCCCAAGAACACGTCGCCGGAAGAGCAGGAAGCCGCCTGGACCTTCATCCAGTGGGTGCAGAGCAAGGATGTTTCGGTGAAGCGCGCGCTCGAGGGCCACGCGCCCGTGCGCAGCGATGTCTATGCCGATGCGGCGGTGCTGGCGAAATATCCCTTCTACAAGACCGCCCAGGATGTGGTGGCGACCGGCAAGTCGTTCCCGATCTTCACCTATTCGGCGCAATACGAGGATCTGCTCGGTACCCAGCTTTCGCTGGCGGCTGGCGGCCAGGCGACATCGGACGCGGCGCTGAAGGCAGCTTCCGACGGCCTGCAGGGGCTCCTCGACAAATAGCGGTCCGGCTCGGCAAGGAGACCCGGCGCGGCGATGTCAGCCGCGCCGGATTTTCCAGACCCCGGATCTTGACGAGATCAGCAACGCCACCCCGACCAAGGCTCGGCCACGATGCACAATGCGATCAAAAAAGGATGGGCTGCCCGTGGCCGCGAGTGGCGGACCGGCTGGGCCTTTGCCTTGCCCGGCCTGCTGCTGCTGGCGATCGTGATGGGCTTTCCCCTGGCCTATGCCTGCATCCTCTCGATCTCCTCGATGACCTTGATCAAGCCGCAGCTCCTGCCGCTTGTCGGGTTCAAGAATTTCGCTTCGATGATCGGCGATGAGCTGTTCTGGAACGCGCTCTGGCTCACCGTGCGCTATTCGGCGGTGACCGTGGTCGGCGAATTCGTGATCGGGCTCGGCATTGCCCTGATGCTCAACCGGACGGTCCGGATGAAGCCGGTCTATTTCGCGGTTCTGACCATTCCCATGGCGATGTCGCCGATCAGCGTCGCCCTGATCTGGCGCATGCTGCTCCAGCCCAATCTCGGCATCGCCAATCATCTCATGGAGATATCAGGCCTGCCGCGCCTCGACTGGCTAGGCACGCCAGGCATGGCACTCTGGACGATGGCGGCGATCGACATCTGGCAGCAAATGTCCTTCGTCGTGCTGATCCTCGCCGCGGGGCTCGCCGCTTTGCCGCGCGATCCCTATGAGGCTGCTGAAGTGGACGGCGCGCGCGGCTGGCAGCAATTCCTCTACATCACGCTGCCGATGCTTCGGCCGGTCGCGGCGATCACCATCATCATCCAGCTGATCAACGAATTCCGGACCTACGATCTGCCCTATGTCCTGACCAAGGGCGGGCCGGGCAACGCGACCGAAGTGCTGAGCTTCTTTGCCTATCGCCGTGCCTTTCTCGGCCTTTCGCTCAACGAAGGCGCGGCAGCCGCGTTCGTGCTGCTGCTGATCGTGCTTCTGCTCACCGTGATCTTCTTCGCCGTCCTCGAACGCTCGCAATCGGGAGAGGGCCGGAAGTAGGGTTGTTAAGCCTTGCGCAATCTATGCGGCCTATCCTGGCCTGCAGATTGTCGAGGGAACATGAAACGCAAGCCGCTCCTGCTTTTCGCCTTTCCGTTTCTCATTCTGGCGGTCCTGGCAGGGGAGCGCATGGCGACCTTGTTGCTGGGCATCTATCCAGCCAGCCCCACCGCATGGTGGCTATGGCTTGAACTGCGCCCCTTGTCGACGGTGCTTTGGCAGCAGGTGGATGTCTGGCTGGGCGGTTCCATGGCTTTCGAAGCCGCTATCCTTGCCGCCGCATCGATCGTCTGCTGGATGGCGTGCCACGCCAAGCGGTCGGCTTTCTTCTTCCTCGCCAACCATATCGCCCTGATTTTCGCCGGGCTGATGATCGCGGTCGGCAGCCATTCGGAAACGGCAAGCACGATTGCCGAATTCACGTCGCCCAAGGGTCTTCCCTATTCGCTGGCCGTCGATTTCACCTTCAAGAACAGCTTGGTGCTGCTTTTGGGCTTCGTGGCCTGTGCCTACTGCCACATCGCCTTCCTCACCGAGGCGCGGGAGCGGTCCGTCCGGGCCATCCGCATCCTGGCGCTGCAGCGCGATCTCTAGATCGTTCGCCACTTACACCTTGCACGATCCGGGCTCTGCTGGGTCTAGTTGATCCGGCGGTAATAGACCTTGCCGTCGGGCTGCTGGATGCGCTGGTAATTGGAGCTGGGAGCAGGGGGCGACGCCGATGCGATTCTCCTCCTGGGTGCGGGCGCTTCGATGACGCCGGGTTCGCTCGCGCTCTCGCCGCCGAGGGCTTCGGGCGCTTGCGCCAGCGTGCTGGTGGCGATTTCGGACGGTTCTTCCACGCCCGGCATGGCCTCGCCGCCGGCGACCGGCATAGTCTGCCCAAGCCGGGCAATGCTGGCATCGATCTCGTTGAAGCTGCCTTGCAACTGGCTGTCCAGTTTCTCGAACCGGCTCTGAAAACCGTTGTTGACCGTGTCGAGCCGGGCTGCGATCCGCTGCTCGAATGCGCCGAGCTGCTCCAGCCGCGCCTCGACGAAACGCAGGTCGCTCATGCCCCGATAGAGATAGACCGCGGCCGCCATGTTGACTGCGGTGATCAGAAGCGCGCCGCCGGCGACGATGACGGCGATCGTCTTTGCCTTGCTGGGTTTCCCGGCGGCAGCCGGTTCGCGCTGTTCCTGGTTTCCGATATCGATCGCCGGCATGTCCGGTTCGCTGATCATCGTCATTGGACCACCACCTTTGCGCCGACCGCGACGCGTTTGAAAAGATCGATCACATCCGTGTTGGTGAGGCGAAAACAGCCCGATGTCCCGTCGAAGCCGACACCCGACGGGTCGTTGGTGCCGTGTATGCGGTAGAGCGTGTCGCGCCCGTCCCGAGACAGGTAGAGCGCCCTTGCGCCGAGCGGATTGTAGGGGCCGGCGGGCACCATTTTCGGCAGCTCCGGCTGGCGGGCCCGCATTTCCTGCGGCGGGCGCCACTCCGGCCATTCGGTCTTCGCCCCCACCTTGACGATGCCGGTCCAGCCGAACCCGTCGCGCCCGACGCTGATCTGGTAGCGCAGCGCCTGGCCC
>NZ_RZPL01000417.1:0-5051 GCF_004022805.1 Mesorhizobium sp. M7A.F.Ca.CA.002.04.1.1
CATATGGGGCTGATCGACCTGATGCTGGAGCGTGACGGGTCGAAATGGAAGGTCGTTTCCGCCACTTCCGAGGCGCGGCCGATCTTCGAACGCGTCGACAACAAGAATAAACCGACTGTCCCGGACGACAAGCGCATCATCGCGGCCCTTGAGCAGGACCACCAGGCAACACTGGCCTATGTGCGCCGCCCCGTCGGCAAGACCTCCGCGCCGCTCTATTCCTATTTCGCGCTGGTCGCCGACGATCCGTCGGTGCAGGTCGTCAGCCAGGCGCAGACCTGGTACCTCAGGGATATTCTGAAGAATACGCAATGGAAGGATGTGCCGCTGCTGTCGGCGGCCGCTCCGTTCAAGGCCGGCGGACGCAACGGCGCCGACTACTATACCGACGTGCCCGCCGGCGATATCGCCATCAAGAACGTCGCCGACCTCTATCTCTATCCCAACACCGTGCGTGCGGTCGAAATCACCGGTGGGCAGGTCAAGGAATGGCTGGAAATGTCGGCCGGGATCTTCAACCGGATCGAGCCAGGGAAGGCCGACCAGGCCCTCATCAACACCGATTTTCCGTCCTACAATTTCGACGTCATCGACGGCGTCACCTATAAAATAGACCTGTCGCAGCCGCCGAAATACGATGCCAAGGGCGGGCTGGCTAACGCTGGCGCCAATCGCATCGTCGACCTGAGTTTCGATGGAAAACCAATTGACCCCAAACAGAAATTCGTCGTCGCGACCAACAACTACCGGGCCGGTGGCGGCGGCAATTTCCCCGACATCAATGCCTCGAAGATCATCTATGAAGCGCCGGACACCAATCGCGACGTCATCGTCCGCTACATCGTCAGCGAGGGTACAATCAACCCGTCCGCGGACGACAACTGGTCGTTCGCGCCGCTGCCTGGAACCAGCGCCGTGTTCGAAACCGGCGCCAAGGCGAAGGATTTCATTGCGCAGCTGAAATCGCTGAAGATCGAGCCGGCAGGCGAGGGCGAGGCAGGTTTCGCGAAATACCGCATCCTGCTTTGAAGGTGGTTCGGGTCGGCTCGAGTCCCGGCCTTATGGCGTGGATTGAGCCGGCTGGGTGAAACGTTCCTTGATGTCAGGCATGACGAGATCCAGCGCATCGGTGGAAATGCCGCCGGAATAACCGTTCGGCAGCTGCTTGATCAGTTCGGGATCGTCCAGCCCTTGCGAAAAGTCGCCGCCGGTGTACGGGCCGAGCAGATAGACGCGGCTGTCGACGCCTTGCATGCGATCGAGAAACCGGTTCGGCCAACCCCACATCCATTTCGCGATGTTGACGGGAATGAGCAAGGTACCTTTTCGGCAGGCATCTGGAACATAGCCGCTCCAGCCAAGCGCGGCATAGCGCAGAATGCATTGCGTCAGCGACGCGCGGCTCAGCGTATGCATGTCCGGCAGTGCTGCCTTGACTGCGGCAATCGGCTTGTCGCCGCCATAGACCGAGAGATAGAAGCGCTCGTTCGGCGATAGCATGGCAAGCCGTGCGGCCAGCTTTTCGCCTTCGCCTGGATCGTTGCTCTTGACGTTGATGTTGAAGCGGCGGGCCGGGAAGTGCGCCAGAACCTCATCCAGCGACGGCATCATGCCGATACCCTTGCCGCGAAACGGAAAGGTCTTGCCGCCATCCGCCGTATAGCCATAGCCGACATCGAGGGTCTTCAACTCGGCCATGGAATGGTTGCGTGTTTCTCCCTTGCCTTCCGTGCGGCAATCCAGCGTCCAGTCGTGGAAGACGGCGAAATTGCCGTCTGTCGTCGGGTGAACATCTAGTTCGAGCGCGTCAGCGTCCAGCGCGAAGGCTGCTTCCATCGAGGGGATCGTGTTTTCGAGGTAGGCATGGCGCGGCGGCAACATGCGACTGGCCGTGCACGTCTCACCCGTCATGCCTTCCCGTGCGTAGTCCTGGGCAAGGCCGCGATGGGCAAGCACTTCCGGCTTGCCGGCGGGGCGGCTCGACAACAGCGAGGTGTTGTTGAGCCAGATGCCCGCCGCGGCGACAACGATGATGCCGAAGAAGATCGTCCGTTTGCGCATCAAGTGATTTCCGATTCGTCCGTCCTGCGCGGCATCCTGCTTTGCGATCGGACTTTTTGACGGCGACCGGGCGGCGACATCGAGATCATCCTCGATATCGCCTGGTCGGCGGCAATGAAATCGAAGAACGTGTCGACTTACGCCTTGTAGACCACCTGGCGCACGTCGATGTAGCTGGCGCGGAATCCGGCCTCGCAATAGTGCAGGTAGAACTCCCAGAGCTTCTTGAAGCGGTCGTCGAAGCCGAGCGGGACGATCTTCTCCCATGACGCCCAGAACCGGTGGCGCCATTCGGCAAGCGTGCGCGCATAGTCATCCGGAAACACGCGCTCGCGCAGATGGGCAAGGCCATGATCCTTGCCCAGTGTCTTCAGGATCGACGGTGTCGGCAGCATGCCACCCGGGAAAACATAGCGCTGGATGAAATCCGGCCTTGCGCGATACGTGTCGTAGGCGGCTTCGTTGATGGTGATGATCTGCAGGCCGGCGGTGCCGCCGGGTCTCAGGCAAGCCTTCATCTTGCCGAAAAACACCGGCCAGTATTTCTCGCCGACCGCCTCGAACATCTCGATCGAGGCGATGCGGTCATAGGTGCCGGTTTCGTCGCGATAGTCCTGCAGCTTGATGTCGACCTTTTCGGCAAGGCCAGCCTTGGCGATGCGAGCCGTTGCAAAATCGTGCTGCTCGCGGCTGATCGTCAACCCGGTGACGCGGCAGCCGATCTCGCGCGCGGCGAATTCGGCGAAGCCGCCCCAGCCGCAGCCGATTTCCAGCACATGGTCCTTCGGGCCGATCCCTGTGTCTTTCGCCAGCGCGCGATATTTGGCGGCCTGGGCGCTTTCCAGGTCGTTGGCGCCGGTCGTGTAGAGCGCCGAGGAATAGGTCATGCTCGGATCGAGCCATTGCTTGTAAAAGGCGTTGCCGAGGTCGTAATGCGCCGAGATATTGCGCTTCGAACCGGTGCGGGTGTTCTGGTTGAACCAGTGGCGGATGCGCTGGACGGTGTTGATCAGCCAACTGGTGCCGCCCGCGATACGCTCGCCAATGACCGAATTGACCACGAACAGCTCCAGGAAGCTGGTCACATCAGGGCTTTCCCAATCGCCGTCCATGTAGGATTCGGCTACGCCGATCGTGCCGCCGGAAAAGGCGCGGCCGGGCAAGCGCCAATTCTTCAGCACCAGTTCGGCATCTGGGCCAGGTCCCTTGCCGCCGACGAGGACGGCGCGGCCGTCCGGCAGCCTCACCTTGAGCGAACCGCGCGGCAGGTTCATCGCCGCCGACAGCACCATGCGCGCTTTCGCCGGCAGACCTTTGACGATCTCGGCGAAATTGAACTCATCGAGCCTGACCGCGTCGCTCAATGCTGCGCCAAAAAGTTCCTTTTGTGCCATCTCGTGCCCCCTGGATTTCCGCGGTGTCGGGGCAGATTGCCGAGCCACGGTTCTCTTGGATCATTCGCCAGCTTCGAACGCCGTTGCCGGTCCCGGGCGCTGACCGGCTCAGTGACGGGCGGGCTCGAATGAAACACGCGCTCTTTTACCAGAGCTTTAGCGCTTCCCAGTGAATCCCTGCGGCGATCTTCCACGTCATGCGGCGAAACTTCAAGAGGCAGGCCGCAAGCGGGGCTGTGCCACGCGGAATGCTTGCGCCAGCGAGAATCCGCTTTTTTGCACAGCAAAGGCCGAGCGCGCAAAAAACGCCTATGGTCGCAGAATTGCTCGTGCGATAGATCTAGCCATGCGTTATGTAATCGTCATTGCCGCCATCGCGTTTTTCCTGATCTGGGATGGCATGTACAATCAGGGCCGCTATCTCGACACAACAGTGAGAGAGCTTAGCCATGTTGTGCGATATGTTACCGGCAGAGCTTAACTCCAGTGGCGGCAGCCGCGACATCCTAGTCGATTGACGCCAACGTCCTGCCGTCACAAAAGACCCCAGCATTTTGATCGAGGAGGCGGGGTTGATCCGGCATATCGTTTTCTTCAGCGCGCGGCGAAAAGAGGATGTCGAGGCTGTGCGCACCGGCTTGCTGGCGCTCGGCAACATTCCTCATTCCAGCCTGTTCGAGGTCACGCTCAACACCAAGGTGGATCCGCTGTCGGACGAGGTCGACGTGGTCGTCTATGCGGAGTTCGCCGATGACGCCGCGCTGGCCGCCTACAAGGCGCACCCGCTCTATGCGCAGACCACCAGCAAGGTCAAACCGATGCGCGAACTGCGCTATTCCGCCGATGTCATTGCCGGAAGCTGATCGAGGCTTTGTCCCAACTGGTGCCTTTTTCGACGTCCGGTGAACTGGCGGGGGCGAAATGGCCGGGATTGCGATCAAGTCTTGAACCGATTTGCGGAATGATGCACATCGCGGCTGCATGACCCGAACCATCACTGGCACTCATCCGCTCGATCACCTGGTGCTGCCAACGCAGAGCCTTGAGGTGGCGCGAGCCCGGCTCGCCGCGCTTGGCTTCGTCGTGGCCCCGACCGGCATCCATCCCTTCGGAACGGAAAACTGCTGTGTTTTCCTGGCCGACGGCACGTATCTCGAACCGCTGGCGGTCGGCGACGAGCAGGTGGCGGCAAAGGCTATCGCGGACGGCAATGTCTTCGTCACGCGTGATCGCGCCTATCGCGACAGCAACGGCGACGAGGGGTTTTCCGCCATTGTTCTAGGTACGGGCAATGCCGATGCCGACCATGCACGCTATGTCGATGCCGGCATCTCGGCGGGAGACATGCTGGGTTTTTCGCGCGCTTTCACCGACCCGGCCGGCAAGAGCGACATCGCATCGTTCAAGCTCGCTTTCGCGGCCGGAGCCAAAGCCACGGACGCCTTCCTGTTTGCCTGCGAGCGGGTCAACGCGCCTGATGTCGACCGCGCGGCTTTGCAGGCCCACGCCAACGGCGCGACCGGAATTGTCGAGATCTTGGCGGTCAGCGATGCGCCTGGAAAGCAGCATGAGTTGATTTCTATCTCGGTGGATAAT
>NZ_RZPL01000418.1:0-5016 GCF_004022805.1 Mesorhizobium sp. M7A.F.Ca.CA.002.04.1.1
TGCCAATGAAGTGCATGCGCCCGGAGCTCCGGGCGCATGCGAGGGTTCCAAGGCGTTATTTGCAGGGCCGGGAAATGTCCGTCTTGAACCATTTCTCGCTTGCCTTGCCGACCGAGCCGTCCGCGATCAGCTCGCAAAGCGCCTTGTCGATCTTGACCTTGAGTTCGGTGTTGTCCTGCGCGATGCCGACGCCGATGCCTTCGCCAAGCGTCGGGTCGTATGTGCTCTTGATCTCAACACCGACCAGTTGGAAGTTCTTGCCGTCAGGCTTGTCCAGAAAATCCTGCAAGGCGGATTGATCGGCGAAAGCCGTGTCGATACGGCCGCTCGCCAGGTCGATCTGCATCTGGTCAAGCGTGTCGTAGGTTTTCAGGTCGGCATTCGGTGCACGCTTCTCGAGGAAATGCGCGTGGGTCGTGCCAGCCTGCACGCCGACCTTCTTGCCGTCGAGCGACTTCAGCAGCGTGTCGACGTCGGTGATCGCGGCCAGATCAGACCCCTTGGCCGCGACGAACATGTTGGCCAGTTCGGCATAGCCGACGCTGAAATTGATCTCCTTCTTGCGATCGGCGGTGATCGACATGCCCGAGATGATGACGTCGAAGCGCTTGGCCTTCAGCGCCGGGATCAACCCGTCGAACGCCTGCACGACAAAATGGCAGGTCACCGCGAGTTTGGTGCACAGCAACGCGCCGACATCGGCGTCGAAACCGGTGACGTTGCCATTGGCGTCGGACATGCTCCATGGCGGGTAGGCGCCTTCCGTTCCGATGGACAACTCGCCTTCGGCCGCCAATGCGCTTCCCATGCTTCCCGCGAGACATGCGAGCAGCGTCAAGACTTTCAGTTTCATATCAGTTCCCCTTGTTGTTGGTCTTCATTGCCGTTGTCCGGTGCGAACCGGACGCTTCGAGAATGCTTCCCTCACAGTGTCCGAGCCAGGAATTGGCGCAGACGCTCCGAGCGCGGGCTGCCGAACAGCTCCGCGGGCGCACCCTCTTCCTCCACCTTTCCCTGGTGGAGAAACAGAACCTTGTGGGAGACCTCGCGCGCGAACTGCATCTCGTGCGTTACGAGGATCATGGTGTTGCCTTCCTCCGCCAGTTGACGGATCACGCGCAGCACCTCGCCGACCAACTCGGGATCGAGCGCCGATGTCGGTTCGTCGAAGAGGATGACTTTGGGACGCATCGCGAGCGTTCGGGCGATCGCGGCGCGTTGCTGCTGGCCGCCTGATAACTGGCCCGGATAATGAGCGTGCTTGTCGGCGAGCCCGACCTTCTTCAACAAAGCGTGCGCATGTTGGATGGCCTTCTCGCGGGGCTCCTTCAAGACGTGCCGGGGCGCTTCGATGATGTTCTCCGCCACAGTCATGTGCGGCCACAGATTGAAGTTCTGGAACACCATGCCGACGCGGGCGCGGATGCGTTCGACCTGCGCCATATCGGCTGGCCCAAGACGGCCGCTCGACAGCGGCTTCATCTTGATCACCTCGCCATCGATGGCGACCTTGCCGCCATCCGGCTGCTCCAGAAGATTGATGCAACGCAGGAACGTGCTCTTGCCCGAGCCCGACGAGCCGATCATGGAAATGACCTCACCGGCATGGGCGGTGAGATTGACGCCCTTCAACACCAAAAGCGAGCCGAAGCTCTTGTGAAGCTCGTCGATCTGCACGGCCGGCGTGGTGATCTTTGCCTTGTCAGCGGGCGCCGGATCGGCCGCGACGGCAGGAAGGGTTGGCGGCGTCTGTTCGCTGCTGGTGTCCTGGGTTATCTCGACGGTTCGCAGGTCCGCCAGCGCACGATCGAAATAGCGCAGGCTGCTGGACAGGCAGGTGCGTTGCCAGTCTGGGTCATCCGGGATGAAGGCGCAACGCAGAGTGTCGCGGATCCGCTTGCCCAACGGCGAATCGAGCTTGCCGAACAGATGCAGCCAGTTGTCGGCCTGGACCGCTTCCATGACAGCCGGCCCGTCCAACGTGCCGCATTCAACGACAAGCGGCAGCACGCGCGCGTTCGGCATTGCCTTGCGGACGGCATCGGAGACATAGCCGGTCGCCGTTGCCGTGATGCCGGTATCGGTCTTGGCGCCCTGGCCTGTCAGGACTGTCGCCAGCGCCGGCCCGAAGATGGATTTGCCCCAGGCAAGGCCGTCATGCTCGGAACTCGCCACAGAAAGCAGAGCCGGATAACCGTAAGGCCCGGCGCCGGTATGCAGGTCGAAGACGATGGCCTGGCGCGCCGCGCCGGCAAAGGTCTTCAGAATTTCGTTCAAGGTGCGGTTCGACCAGACCGGGCCGCCACCGCCGTAGAACATGCCGTCGGCGAACTCATACTGGCCGGCTTCGACGATCGCCGCCAGCCCGGCATGCCCAAGCCTTTTGCGCGCCACGGCGAGCTTCTCGTCGGCCGCTATGCGGTCCGGTCCCTCCCACTCGCGATACGCCATGGCGTCGTGCAGGCCGGCATAACCGTTGTTGACGGGAGCACTTGAAGACCAGTCGATGAAGTTGCGGTTGAGGTCGACATTGTCCTCGTTGACGCGCCGCGACCAAGCCGTACCCCAGGGATTGATGAGGTGAATGGCAAGGATGGCTGTGTCGCCGGGCAGGCGCCGCAGGTGCTTCTGGCCGAGCCACGCGGTCTGGCAAGTCGAGCCGAACGGGCCCTCGACACCATGCGTACCGGAGATGAGCACGATCAGCTTGCGCGCATCGCGGCGGCCAAGCAGCGCCACATCCGTCGCCAGCGTCTCGCCATCCGGGCCGTTCAGCGGATGAACATATTCAGACAGTTCCGCGCCGGCCCGCTCGGCGGCTTCGCGAAATCTCCTGCGAAGGACGGCGAAATCACGGGCATAGGCGGGGGCTGGCTCATCATGGCGCATGGTCGATCCCACCGGATCGCTGGCGGTTGCGGTCAATCCGTTCATTCCCTGTCGTTCCACCGTGGGGCTATTCATCGTTGTGATGGCTCGTGTTCTGAGGTGGCAATCGGCGCTCATTGCCGGAAAGGAGCGGCCTGGAGGACCGGACAAACCAGGCGTCGGAGGGAAGCACCTTGTCGGGGTTCATGATCGACTGATCGTCCAGCGCTCGTTTCACCCGCTCCATCGCGGCGAGCTTCGTCGGGTCAACCGTCGCCAGCAGCGAATGGATGCGCTTGGACCCAACACCGTGCTCGGCGGAAAAAGAACCGCCAATCTCCCGCAGTTGTTGGTACAGGACGCTCTCGGCAGCCTCCGCTACGTCAGGCGCCAGCGGACCCTGACGGTTGAGGATGATATGCAGGTTTCCATCGGCCAGGTGACCGAAGACATAGGGCGCCAGACCCGGTTCGATCGCTGCGAGCCGGGGCAGGATTCTGTCGAGATAGGCCGGAATTTCCGACAGAGGCACCGACACGTCGAAGGAAGGCGCTTGGGGATGGGCGCGATAGAGCACGCCGGTGTCCTCGCGCAACCGCCACAGGTCTTCCTCTTGCCGCCGCGAGCCGGCAATGATGCCGGTGGCTTCAGGATAGCGCTCCATCACTTCCGAATAGATCCGCTCGAAATCTTCGCGCAGCGCCTCTTCGCGCGCGCCGCCAAGCGACAGCAGCAGGAACAGCGGCTGGTCGAGCGGCACGCTCGGTTCGGACCATTCATGCGCGGCTGCGGCCAGGCTGAAATACGAGGTCCACATCGCCTCCGCCGCGCGCAAATGTCCCGCATCCGATTCAAGCGCCAGACGAATGACTTGCAGCGCCGCTTCGACAGACGGCAGCCCGAAAAGCGCGGTGGCGGTGGCTCGGGGCGAAGGGTCGAGCTTGACGACCACGCGGGTCACGATGCCAAGCGTGCCCTCCGCACCGATGAAGAGATGCTTCAGATCGTAGCCGGCGGAATTCTTCACCACCCGCGTCAGATCGGAATAGACCGATCCATCGGCCAGCACGGCCTCCAGGCCAAGGACGCGGTGGCGCATGACCCCGTTGCGAAAGGCCATCACGCCACCCGCATTCGTGGAAACCATGCCGCCGATCGTCGCCGAACCGCGCGCGGCAAGATCGATACCGGGCTCCAGGCGGTGCTCAAATGCGGCAGACTGCAAAGCTTCGAGCGTAACACCGGCACCGACGATCGCCACGCGCTCGACGGGATCGAGCCGCTCGATCCGGTTCATGCGTGCCAGGGAAAGAACGATCTCGCCCGGCCGCGAGACACTTCCGCCGACCAGGCCGGTCCGCCCGCCCTGCGGCACGATCGGAATCTCATTTTGACTGCAGATGCGCACCACCGCGGCGACCTCGCCGGTCGATGAAGGCGCAACGACGATGCCGGCGGCGCAATCCGTCCCGTTCGAACCAAGGTCGATCGCCCCGGCATCATCACCGATCCGCACATTCGAGGCGCCAACGACATGGCGGATCGCGTCGACAACCGACAACGGCACCGCTTGCTCGATCCAGTTCGTTTGCCTGGGAGACGCGTGGCCGCTCATCGCCCAGCCAATCCCTGAAGCGCCGTGATCAGCCGGTCGTTGTCGGCCGGCAAGCCGATGGTGGCGCGCAGATAGTGCTCGTAGCCGGCTTCGCGCCACGCCTTGACGATGATCCCCTGCTTCAGGAGACCGGCGGCAACGCTGGAGCTGTCGCCCTTGCAGTCGAAGAACAGGAAGTTTGTCTGCGACTGGGCAACCCGGAAACCAAGGCCCGTAAGTGCGGCGGCGGTGCGCACGCGCTCGGCTCTGACGCGGCCCGCCGACGCCTTCATCCAGCTTTCGTCGGCCAGTGCCGCAATAGCGGCGACCTGTGCTGCCGCATTGACGTTGAACGGCGTCTTGGCGGCCGCGATCACTCTTGCCAGTTCGAAGCCCGAACAAACGGCATAGCCAACGCGCAGCCCCGCCAGGCCATAAGCCTTCGAAAATGTGCGCAGCACGACATGGTCGATGCTGCTGTTGCGCAGGACCTCGATGCCGTCGGGCGCGCCGGGATCGGCGAATTCGAAATAGGCCTCGTCCAGGACAAGAAG
>NZ_RZPL01000419.1:0-5011 GCF_004022805.1 Mesorhizobium sp. M7A.F.Ca.CA.002.04.1.1
TTGGCCGAGGCAACCGCCGCCTGCAGCTGATCGATCGAGATGCCGCGTGCGGCAAGCGCGGTCGGGTCGATCTGGATGCGCACCGCGTATTTCTGCTGGCCGAAGATCGAGACCTGCGCCACGCCGTCGATGGTCGACAGCGACGGCGAGATGACGTTTTCCGCGAACGCATCGAGGTCGGTCAGCGGAACCGTGTCGCTGACCAGCGACATCAAAAGGATCGGCGCGTCGGCCGGATTGACCTTGCGATAGCTCGGCGGCGCCGTCATCTGCGGCGGCAATGATTTCTGCGTGCGCGCGATCGCCGCCTGCACGTCGGCCGCCGCCGCGTCGATGTCTCGGTTGAGCACGAACTGGATGGCGATCGAAGTCTGGCCAAGCGAATTGGTGGTCGAGATCGAATCGATGCCGGCGATGGTGGCGAACTGCTTGATCAGCGGCGTCGCCACCGATGTCGCCATGGTTTCCGGCGAGGCGCCGGGCAGCGAGGCCGAGACGTTGACCACCGGGAATTCGGCGCTGGGCAGTGCGGCCACCGGCAGGAACTTGTAGGCGAACAGCCCGCCCAGCACGAGGGCGAACGACATCAGAAGGGTGGCGACGGGCCGGCGTATGCAGAATTCGGAGATCATTGGGCGGCCTCGCCGGCGCTGGTCGCCTCGGCCACCTTGGGCGCAGCGGCACCCGCCGTGGTCTTGCCTTCATGCACCGCGGCGCCGTCCTTCAGCCGTGTCTGGCCCTCGGTGACAACCTTCTCACCGCTTTTCAGCCCCTGGCTGATGGCGCTGTTGTCGCCTTCGGTCAGCGCCACCTGCACCGGCCGCATCTCGACCGTGTTGTCCGGCTTGACCACATAGACGAAAGGGCCCTTCTGGCTTGGCTGCACGGCGACGGTAGGAACCGATGTCATCTGCGGCATGATGCCGGCGTCGAGCACGACATTCACATACTGGCCGGGCCATAGCGAAAGGTCGGCATTGGGAATACTTGCCCGCGTCGCGATAGTGCCCGACGCAGTGTCGACGCTGGAGTCGACGAAATCGAGCGTGCCCTTGCCGATCGGCGTCGCGTCACCATCCTTGGTCAGTGTCACCGCGCCCTGCTGCGGATTGGCAAGCGCCTTGTGCAGCAGGGCGAGATTGCTTTCCGGCAGATTGAAGTTGACCTGCAGCGGGTCCATCTGGGTGATGGTCACCAGCGGGGTCGCCGTGCTGCTGTTGCCATTGCTGACGGTGACGAGATCGCCGACGGCGACGCTGACCGCACCCAGCCTGCCGGAAATCGGCGCCGTGATCGTGGCGAAGCCAAGCTGGACATTGTCGGCGTCGATTGTCGCCTTGTCGGCGTCAACGGTCGCAGCGGCAGCCTTCTGCGCGGCGACGGCCTGGTCGTAGGTCTGCTGCGTGCCGGCCTGCTTGGCAACCAGATCCTTGGCGCGCTGGAGATCGGACTGCGAGCTGGCGAGCATCGCCTGATCCTTGGCGAGCGCCGCTTGATCCTTGGCAAGCTGCGCCTTCAGCGCCCGGTCATCGAGCGAGAACAGAACGTCGCCGACCCTGACCATCTGCCCATCCTTGACGTCGATCGAGACGATCTGGCTGGACACCCGCGCGTTGATGTTGACGACGGCGGGAGACGAGACGAAGCCGATCGCATAACGCCGGATCGGGAAATCGGCTGTCGAGGCGACGGCCGAGAGGATGGAAGCCGAGCGGGCGGCACCGCCGCCACCTGCCGCCTTGTCGCCCGCTGCCGGCTTGCCGGTTGCCGATTTGTCCGCGGCAGCGACCTGCTTTGCGCCGATGAGCTGCTGAGCCTTGCTCAGCGCGTCCGGAGACACATAGAGCCAGGCCGCGCCCGCACAGGCGACGGCAAGCAACGAAAGAACGACTTTTCCACGCATGGTCAAAGGCCCTCTCCACCCGACACGTCGTGGTCCGATGGTTCTACTCTAGCGCAAATCACGGCCCGTTGCCGCGATTTCGCCGAATAGATAGGACGCGCCTTTGTCGGAAAAGGGCCAAAACACGGCATTACGAAGATTTAATGTGCACTGCACAATGGATGTGCAACACGGGCTGAATCCCCATCCGACGGCTTGCGAGCCATCGCCTTCCGGCCTGAGACGACCAGAATGTGCGCGTCTCGACCTATTTGAGCATCGGCCAAAGCGTCGCCGCCAGCAGCACGCCCATGGCGATGTTGAACCATTTCAGCCGTACCGGGTCCGACAGGAAACCGCGCAGCGCGGTGCCGAACCCAGCCCACACCGAGACGCTCGGCAAATTGACGATGGTGAAGGCCACAGCGATCAACACCACCGACAGGAACGGGTGCTCGGCATTGGCATAGACGGCCATGGCGGTGATCGCCATCACCCACGCCTTGGGATTGACCCACTGGAATGCAGCCGCCTCGATGAAGCGCATCGGCCGCGCCTTCGTCTCGCCCTTGCCGGTCAGCGTGCGCGACATGGCGATCTTCCAGGCGAGGTACAAAAGATAGGCGCCGCCGGCGATCTTGAGCGCGGTATGCAGCGCCGGAAACGCCGTCAACACAGCGCCAAGGCCAAGACCGACGGCAAGCAGCAGCACGAGGAAACCCATGCTGATGCCAAGCATGTGCGGAACGGTTCTGACGATGCCGAAATTCACGCCCGATGCCAGAAGCATGAGATTGTTCGGCCCCGGCGTGATCGAAGTCACCAAGGCGTAGACAAGCAGGGCAAGGAAAGCGTCAAGCGACATGGATATCCTCCCCGACAAGTCAGGATCGTTGTCTTTTCTAGGCAACCCGCAAAGGCCCACGGACGGCCCACAGCGGGGCCAGAAGCCTCACTGTGGAAGCTGGCTGGCGCGCCCGGCGCCAGCACCGAAGGCCTACATCGCCTGCGGGCCGCGGTTCAACGCCGCCACGCCGGTGCGGCAGATTTCGACCAGGCCGAGCGGCTTCATGATGGCGATGAACTGATCGATCTTGGAGCCCTTGCCGGTGATCTCGAAGATGAAATGCTCGGTGTTGGCGTCGATGACGCTGGCGCGGAACGCATCGGCCAGCCGCAGCGCCTCGACCCGGGCCTCGCCGATGCCGGCGACCTTGACCAGCGCCAGTTCGCGTTCCAGCGGCCGCTCCTGGCCGGATTCATGCGAACGCACGGTCAGGTCGACGACGCGGTGCACCGGCACGATGCGCTCCAGCTGGTGCTTGATCTGCTCCAGCACATGCGGCGTGCCGCGCGTCACGATGGTGATGCGCGACAGGTGTTTTTCATGCTCGGTCTCGGAGACGGTCAGGCTCTCGATGTTGTAGCCGCGCCCGGAAAATAGGCCGATGACCCGGGCAAGCACGCCCGGCTCATTGTCGACCAGCACGGAAAGCGTGTGGTTTTCCGGCTTTTCCGTTTCCTTGGCGATAAAATAGGCCGAACCGGTCGGTTGTAGCTGTGCGTTCATGACATGAATCTCGATTTCAAGCTCTTGAGCTAATTCTTTGTTTGCGCAGGGCTTTCTCGCGACAGCCCTGCCTTGGTTCTGCCGGCTACACCAGTTCCCTGCCCTTGGCGTCGATGGCATTGGCCACCGCCTCGTCGGTCGCCTCGTCGGGCAACAGCATCTCGTTATGCGCCTTGCCCGACGGGATCATCGGGAAGCAGTTGGCGAGCGTCGCCACGCGGCAATCGAACAGCACCGGCTTCCTGACCGAGATCATCTCCTTGATCGCGTCGTCCAGCTCGTCCGGCTTTTCGCAGCGAATGCCGTGGCCGCCATAGGCCTCGGCCAGCTTGACGAAGTCCGGCATCGCCTCGGTATAGGAATGCGACAGCCGGTTGCCGTGCAGCAACTGCTGCCACTGCCGCACCATGCCCATATACTGGTTGTTGAGGATGAAGATCTTGATCGGCGCATTGTGCTGCACCGCCGCGCTCATCTCCTGCATCGTCATCTGCACCGAGGCGTCGCCGGCAATGTCGATGACCAAAGCGTCGGGATGCGCGATCTGCACGCCGAGTGCTGCCGGCAGGCCATAACCCATCGTGCCCAGCCCGCCCGACGTCATCCAGCGGTTCGGCTTCTCGAAACGATAGTGCTGCGCCGCCCACATCTGGTGCTGGCCGACCTCGGTGGTGATGTAGGTGTCCATGCCCTTGGTCAGTTCGTAGAGCCGCTCGATGGCGTATTGCGGCATGATCACGTCGTTGTTCATCTTGTAGGCGAGCGAGTCGCGCGCACGCCATTTGGCGATCTGCTCCCACCAGGGGTAGAGCGCCTTCTTGTCGGCCTTGGCGCTCGCCCGCCACAGCCGCACCATATCCTCCAGCACCCGGCCGACATCGCCGATGATCGGCACCTCGGTGTGGACGTTCTTGTTGATCGACGACGGATCGATGTCGATGTGGATCTTCTTCGAGTTCGGCGAGAAGGCGGTCAGCCGGCCGGTGATGCGGTCGTCGAAGCGCGCGCCGATGCAGATCATCACGTCGCAATCATGCATGGCCATGTTGGCTTCATAGGTGCCGTGCATGCCGAGCATGCCCATCCAGTTCTTGCCCGATGCCGGATAGGCGCCGAGGCCCATCAGCGTCGAGGTGATCGGGAAACCGGTGAGATCGACCAGTTCGCGCAACAGATGGCTCGCTTCCGGGCCGGAGTTGATGACGCCGCCGCCGCTGTAGATGATCGGCTTCTTGGCGCCCGCCATCAACTCGACCGCCGCCTTGATCTTCTCCAGGTCGCCCTGGACCTTTGGCTGGTAGCTGGTGCGTGGCGCGATCTGCGGCGGGACATAGAATCCCTTGGCGAACTGCACATCCTTCGGGATGTCGACGACGACCGGACCGGGACGGCCGGTGGTCGCGACATGAAAGGCCTCGTGGATGGTGGCGGCGAGCTCGTTGACGTCCTTCACCAGCCAGTTGTGCTTGGTGCAGGGGCGCGTGATGCCGACCGTATCGCATTCCTGAAAAGCGTCCGAGCCGATCAGCGAGGTCGGCACCTGCCCGGTCAGGCAGACC
>NZ_RZPL01000041.1:0-15990 GCF_004022805.1 Mesorhizobium sp. M7A.F.Ca.CA.002.04.1.1
GGATGGAGCGGCGCGGCGGCGATATCGCTCGTGCGCAGCGCATCCTCCGCGACAACGCCCCCCTTCTCTCTCTCCTCCGCGACGACCCCGCGGCACTCAATTCGGAAAATGCTGGTGCCGCCGAGCGCGAGGCCACCACCCGCGCGGCTTTCGAACAAGCGGCATCTACGCTTTCACAAAGCGAAGCCAAACTCGCCGCGCTGACTGCCGAGCGGGCCGAGGCTGCCGCCTCGCGCAACCAGATCGAACGGACGCTGCGCGATACCGCCGAGCGCCGCGACCGCTTCGCGCGTCAGCTTGCCGATGTCGACCGGGAATTGTCGGAGATACTCTCCAAGGTCGCTGGCCTGCCCGATCCGGCCGAGAAGCGGGTGCTGGTCGAACAGGCCATGGCGCTGCTGGAGGAGGCCGAGGCTGCCGTGTCCGAGGCCGAGCAGTCGGTCATCGATGCCCGCGCTGCCGAAAGCGCTGCCCGGCCACCGCTTCAGGATGCCAGGGCCGAGCTGGCAAGGATCGAAACCGAAGCGCGCACGCTGGCAAAAATCCTCAATGCCGCCAGCGGCGATCTCTTCCCGGCCGTGCTGGAGCAGATCAGCGTCGATCGCGGTTTCGAAACGGCGCTGGGTGCAGCCCTTGGCGAAGACCTCGACGTGCCGCTCGACCGCAGCGCGCCGGTGCATTGGGGCGAAGGCGCGATCCAACCCGGCGACGCGGCTCTGCCGGAAGGCGTGAAGAGCCTGGCCAGCGTGGTCCACGCGCCGGCACAGCTCGCCCGCCGCCTGGCGCAGATCGGTATCGTCGATGCCGCCGGCGATGGCCGCCGGTTGCAGCCGCTGCTTGCTCCCGGCCAGCGGCTGGTCAGCCGCGAGGGCGCGCTGTGGCGCTGGGACGGCTTTACCGCCAGTGCCGACGCGCCGACCGCCGCGGCGCAACGGCTGGCGCAGAAGAACCGGCTGAGCTCGATGCCGAGGCGATACAGGCGACGCTCGTCCTGCGCCAGGCCGAGGAGGCGCTGGGAGAGGCCGAACAGGCGCTCCGCCTGGCAAGCGAGGCCGAGCGCAACACGCGCCAGGCCGGTCGTGACGCACAGCATCGGCTGGACGCCGCCCGCAATGCACTGGCTGAGGCCGAGAGGGCCGGCGGCGAATTGCAGAGCCGGCGCGCAGCACTCGATGAAGCGCGCGCCCGCATCGTCGACAGCCATGAGGAGATTTCGGCCGCCTTCGCCGAGGCGGAAATGCTGCTGCAGGACGCGCCCGATCTTGGCGATCTGCAATTGCAGCTCGAACAGTCCTCGGCCAATGTCGCCCGCGACCGCGCCGCGCTTGCCGATGCGCGTGCGGTGCATGAGGGGCTGCGCCGCGAAGCCGAGGCGCGCGCGCGCCGGCTCGATGCCATTGGCGCCGAACGCAGCAATTGGCTGGAGCGGGCCGAAAACGCCTCGACGCAGATCGCCTCGCTTGGCGAACGCAAGGCCGAGGCCGAGGCCGAACGCGAGCGGCTGGCGGATGCGCCCGATGAAATCGACGCCAAGCGGCGCGCCCTGCTGTCGCAGCTCACCGAGGCCGAAACCTTGCGCAAGGCGGCGGCCGACCGTCTGCAGGAAGCGGAGAACCGGCAATCCGAACTGGACAAGGCCGCCACCGGCGCCATCCAGTTCCTGGCTGAGGCGCGCGAGAGCCGCGTTCGCGCCGAAGAGCGGCTGACCGCGGCCGACGAACGCCGGCTGGAGGTCGAGGCGCGCATCCAGGAAACGCTGAACACACCGCCGCATGTGGTTATTCGCCATACCGGTCTGGAGGCTGACAGCCCGATGCCTGAGATGCCCGAGATCGAGCGTCAGCTGGACCGGCTGAAGATCGAGCGCGAACGGCTGGGCGCCGTCAATCTGCGCGCAGAGGAAGAGCAGAAGGAGCTTTCCGACCGGCTGGAGGCGATCGTGTCGGAGCGCGAGGACATCATCGAGGCGATCCGCAAGCTCAGGCAGGCGATCCAGAGCCTCAACCGCGAAGGCCGCGAGCGGCTGCTTGCCGCCTTCGATGTCGTCAACGGCCATTTCCAGCGGCTGTTCTCGCATCTGTTCGGCGGCGGCACGGCGGAATTGCAGCTGATCGAATCCGACGATCCGCTCGAGGCCGGCCTCGAAATCCTGGCCCGCCCGCCCGGCAAGAAGCCGCAGACCATGACGCTGCTGTCGGGCGGCGAGCAGGCGTTGACGGCGATGTCGCTGATCTTCGCGGTGTTCCTGACCAATCCGGCGCCGATCTGCGTGCTCGACGAAGTCGACGCCCCGCTCGACGACCACAATGTCGAGCGCTTCTGCAACCTGATGGACGAAATGGCCGCCACCACCGAG
This sequence comes from Mesorhizobium sp. M7A.F.Ca.CA.002.04.1.1, assembly GCF_004022805.1. Lineage (NCBI taxonomy): Bacteria > Pseudomonadati > Pseudomonadota > Alphaproteobacteria > Hyphomicrobiales > Phyllobacteriaceae > Mesorhizobium > Mesorhizobium sp. M7A.F.Ca.CA.002.04.1.1. The sequence continues at coordinate 2,357 of NZ_RZPL01000041.1, forward strand.
ACGCGCTTCGTCATCATCACCCACAATCCCATCACCATGGCGCGCATGAACCGGCTGTTCGGCGTCACCATGGCCGAACAGGGCGTCAGCCAATTGGTGTCGGTCGACCTGCAGGCGGCCGAGGCCATGCGCGAGGCAAGCTGACCCAGGTCAGCGCTGGCTGGAATGGGCCGCACCGGAGCAATTTCAGGAAAAGGGTGCAAGCGGTTCTCGCTCGGCAAAAAATGTCAGGGCCGCGGACTGTGCCTGTGCGAATGATGTTTGGCCGGGGACCAGACGAAATAGAGCGAGCCCAGTTTCAGCACAGGCACCCTGTGATCCCGCTCGCGATCACGCAGTTCCCGGTAGGTCTTCACCTTCAGTGTGCCCCCCGGCAATCTGATTCGCAAAGCCATGATGCATAGAGCTTACGTGCTTTCTCCAGACGATGGAAGATTCATTTCAAGTTCCTCATCAGTATTCGAGCTCCTGGAGGGGCGATCAGGAATTGTACTGGGCCACCAGATGACGAAATATTTGCCAAACTGCCAGACCGGGACTTCGCCCTTGTACTCTCGCCGCCGCAACTCATAACGTTGCTTGACCTTCAATACACCGCCCGGAAGCCTGATCTTGATCGTCATCGTCCCTCAATACTGATGGCGCACTTCCTGGGTGCCGCGCCCAAAATATCTGTCCGGCCAAGTTAGAAAAATCGCTCACTCTCGGATCGGATCGTTGCAATCCGATTTCGCTGAGTCAATGGAGCCGAGGGCGAACTCCTGTGGCTATCGGCGCCGTGCAGATAAGGCTTGAGAGCGGGCTCAACCTCTGCGCCGCAAGATCCAGTTCACACAGATCACGGCCACGAGGCCACATGCGATGCCGGCGCAATCGGCAAACCAGTCGAACACATCCAGATCGCGCCGTATCAGCGCCGTGCCCTGCAGGACCTCGATCGCCGCTCCAATCATGGCCAGGAAGACGATTAGTCTTGCTTTTCGATCGGGCCAGCCGAGCCCTCCAAGGAAAGTCATGACGGCAAAGGCGCTGGCGTGGTTCAGCTTGTCGGAACGGAAACCGATATCGATCCCGTACTCTTCAAGTCGGGGTATAGGCAGCAGTGCAAGGGCAAGAACAGCGGCAAGCGTGGCGAAAAAGGCGATCCGTTCGACGGCTGGATAAAATCTCATTCTGTTCCAATCTTTGCCTAGCCGCCGGGAAAGTCGAATCCGGCTCGGTATTGGCAGTTCAGGCTGAAACTCGGATCGACGGCGTTGTTCTTCTAAAGCCGCAATTTTTGCTTGAGCTTTTTCAGCCAGGTCTGTTCCGCCTCATCCTGATTTTGATGCGCCGGGACGTAGCGCGGCCGTATCTTTTTTCCTTTGATGTAGAATGGCTTTTCGACTTCTCCAACCAGATTGACGAAAAGCCGGGATTTGTTGGTGGGTTGGCGGACTGTGACGCCGTGGACCGATTCAATCGAGTTGATGAACAATACAAGAATGTTCTTGTCGTATTGAACTGTTTCGACGCATTCCAAATGGGTGTCGTCGACATAGGCATCATTGAAGAGTGTCGCTTTGGCTTTCAGCGTGGCGTATTTGGACTGGAAACGACTAATTGTCAGGTCCCCGCCAACGGCATCATAATCTTCCGGCCTCATATAAAACAGGCCAGAAAATAGCTTGTCGCCATTGTCGATGTGGCTTGTCCGCACCGAGCCGGCATTGGTCACCGGCGTGTTCCCGCTGAGCATCGCATCCATCAGTATGTCGCGTGTTGCATAGGTGTCACTAAACCTGATGCCCGCTTTCATATTCTTGAGGCGTTCATAATTGGGGTAATAATCAGGGTAAAGCTTGTGAATATCGTCATAGAACAGGTCGGCGACCTCGCCGAAAAATGCTTGCGATACATGGTAGGCGATAAAATCGCGCCATATTTGCGGCACGGCTTCGTTCGACCGAACGCGGTGGGCCTCATAATCCCACCTGGTGTTGTTGCGGCGTGTATCGATTTCGAGCGTTTCCGGAGCGGGAAACGTGCCGGCCAATTCCTGGTAGAGATCGAGGGGAAGGGCGTCAGGCAGGATGATGTGTGGAAACGGCTCCGATCGAACGTCGGCCTTGGTGGCTCGTTGAAGGACTGAAAGCGGCTTTGACATCGATGGTGTCCCAGATCGAGTTTGTCCGAATTTGGACAGCGAGGATCGTGTTCAACCTGTTCGGGTTACCGCCTTTCAACGGATCCCTTTCTGCGTCTCGTTCAAAGATTGGAGCGTTGAAAAGGGCTCCGCATGGGCTTTTACCATTTCGCTCATTAGAATATCCGCGCCAGTCATGAGGGGGACCAGGGTTTCCGCAAATGTGTATGTTTTGATGCCGTAAAGCCACTTCAGGTAAAGAAGGGCAGCTGACGTGCCGGAGACGCAGCCAACGATGTTCATTCGGGATACGACAAGCTCTATCGGATATATGTGTGGCAGGTTAGCTTCCATGATCCTGGTGTTGGCGTCGGCCGTCACATTGCCAACTGCATCCAGCAATTCGGGGAAGAAGGGCTTGCTTATTCTGGGATGTTCCTTCCAGACGACGTCGTATCCCCTCTCGACGATCTGCTCCGCAATTCGTCTATAGATCGCCGCCTCTTGCGCGTACGACATTATGCGGTTTCGCGACAATGCCTGGCCGAGCAGCAGGATCCGTGGGTTGGCTGACGCACGGCAATGTTCATCGCCGCCGGAAAGCGCATCCCTGCAGGCTTCACCTATTACGTCGCGCATCAGCGAAGCGCCGACCTGAAATCTTGGTACGTTCTCCAGTGCATCGTGAATGGGGATTTCGTGAAGCAAAGAATAAAACTTCGTCACCCGTCTCAGATGGTGTCTTTCTATCCTGTCGGCCGCTTTCCTCAATCGGAACGCCGGTGAAATTGTAGAGAGTCCTGCAATCAAGACCGCGGTGATGCGTCGTCGAAACCTTGTGCCCGGCGGCCGTGACATGGTTGCCATCTCGAATGGAAGGTATGACGTCAAGCCATCCTCATACAAAACGATCTTGGCTTCAGGGTATGAATCCAGCAGTATTTTTTCCGACGGCCGGTTAACGAAGCAGGCCCAGATTTCAGCTACGGAACTCGCGTCGAGACCAATTGTGTCTCGGATCAGACGATGGATCCGGAAAATTTGCAGTTGCCCATATTTACGCTCGGACGTCAGAAGGTCGTACGCCCATATGATCCGTCTCCAGGTCCATACTTTAGACGCAAGTTCAGCAAGACCGGTCTTGAAATGCTCGGAAACGCCGGCCGTTTCATAAAGCAGGAGATAGTCCTCATGCTCCTGATCCGCCGGGGAGCTTCCATCCATTGTTGATTGGCGAAGTGAGGCAACCAGGCTGAGCAATTGCCAGCTGCCAAAGACGCAGCATATTCGAGCTGGCAATTTAAGATCTCCAGATCGGATGGAAATAACGCTGCATGTTCCGCGATCTCAACCGCAAAATTGCTTCATATCCGACAGGCCGTGTGGCTCGGGGCGTCCCACCCGCTTCGTAATACTGCCTATCGCGTCGGTAGGAAATATCTTTCAGACGGCGGGTCTAACGTCCAAGACAGGCTAGAGTTCCGCACAATAGGCAGGCGAATTCACTTCAACTGAGCGGCAGAGACCTGTCGAGATCCGGCAATAGCACCCGGTGCGGCAGACCGCTCATGCGGTCGTCTTGCTGCTTCGGGTCCCTCTCGGCACCAAGAGCACGAATTCTCCCGGTTCTCGGGAAGGTCGTTGCCCGGGAAAGCGGGTTTCGCTTCCCCCAGTCAAAAGTAAGCTCCAGCCATGAACCGGAGCTAGATGATGACAGAGGCAGAAACCAGAATGTTTCACACACTTGATGTGCCAGCCGGTCCGGTGTGGCGGCCTGCAATCCCGGCCGACCTGACAAGGCAGGGCATGTGTGGGCGCATCTGCGCATCATGCCCGATACAAAGCCCGCACTGCCCCTCGAACGCCCTTGAGGCCGACGCTTCGGCGCAACGTCCCCGGTGAGCAGGCCAGAGCAATTCTAGGAAAAGTGTGAAGCGGTTTTCCGGCCAAAATTGCCTCAAAACAAAGAGTTAGAGCAGCTCGCCGTTTCCGTGAAACGGTGAACTGCTCTGAGGGCGGCGCCGGAAAATGCGCCGCCCTGTCGGAGGGGTCGTCCGCGATCAGGCGGCGAGCCAGGCCCGTGTGAAATCCTGCTCATAGGCCTGGTGCATCTGGTAGCCCATCAAGGAAGGTTTCATATGGCAGAACAGCTTTCGCCAGTAAGGCTGAACGATGATGCCGGAATCCTGCAGCATGACCTGGAGTTCCTTCATTACCACACGGCGCTGCTCCGGATCGGCGATGGAATTGGCCTTGTGGACCTTGGCATCGAAGTCTGGATCGGCGAACCCCGTCTCGTTCCATGCCGAACCGGTCTGATAGGCAAGCGCATAGGTCTGGATGCCGAGCGGTCGGGCGTTCCAATTGGTCGTCGCGAAGGGATACTTCGTCCAGTGGTTCCAGAACGCCGATTCCGGGATGACGGTGCGTTTCACCTTGAAGCCGGCGTCGCGCATCTGCTGGGCGACGGCATCGGAGCTTTCCTTGCGGTAGTCGGCTTCGACCGAGATCAGATCGAACTCGAAATCGAGCTGGCCGGCTTCCTCGAGCAATGCCCTGGCCCGGGCCGGATCACGTTTGATCGGCGGCAGGTCGGCGTGTTCGGGATGCATCGGTCCGACATGATCGTTCTGCGCGACGATGCCCATGCCGTCGGCGCCCAGTTGCAGCACCGCTTCGTTGTCGACCGCAAGCTGTATGGCGTTGCGCACGCGCTTGTCGTCATAGGGTTTGGCGTTGACGTTGCAGCGCGAGACCAGGGTGGCGGCAGTGACGATCTCGCTTTTCTTCAGGCCCAGCCTGTCGAGCATGGCGACGTCATAGGACTGCGTCTGGCCGTTCAGGTCGATCTCACCGGATTCGAAAGCGGAGACGGTGGCGGCCGAGTCGGTGCCGTAGTCGGTCCAGTCGATGCCGTCGAGGAACACCTCGCCGCCCCACCACGACCCGTCCGGCCGCTTGCGCACCGAGGCAGCAACGCCGACATCGAGTTTTTTAAGCTCGAATGGACCCGTGGAAACGGGGTTGGCCGACAGTGGCGCTGCCTTCGGATTGAACGTGCGGTGGACGATCAATGCCGGGTAGTCGGTCATCGCAGGGATAATGGTGATGTCGGGCTGCGACAGTTTCAGGACCAGGGTGTGGTCGTCGCGAACCTCGATGGCACCAGTGCGCGCCACCTTGGTGTCGGGATCGATCAGGGCGGTCATGCGCCCCGCCATCGAGTTGCCGGCGGCATCCTTCTCACACCAGCGCGTGATGTTGAAGGCGACATCCGTGGCGGTGAAATCGTCGCCGTTCGACCACTTCACCCCTGGGCGCACCTTGAGCACATATTCCGTGGCGTCCGCATTGATCTCCCAGCTCTGCAGCAGCACCGGCTCGAAGGTGAAATCCGGCTTCCAGCGCACCAGCGGTTCGAGAAACTGCATGGCGATGTTGCCCATCTGCGAAACCTTGAACTTGCGCGGGTCTTCCAGCTCCATCACCTGCATGGCAACACGCAGCACGCCGCCCTTTCTGGGTTGGGCGGCTTCCTCGGCCCGCGCCGGAACCGGTTGACCGATGAGCCCATAGGCAATCGCCGTGCTGGCGCCGAAGGCGCTGGCCAACGCCAGGAACTCGCGGCGGCCAAGCGCGCCGCTCTTCGCGCCTTTCGCAAATGTGCCGATCGCCGGATGAAGAGGTCTGGATGTCATATCGGTTCTCCCATTGTTGATTTTACGCCCAAATTCGGTGGAATGCCCTTGCCGCGTCGTTGCTGGGCGCTGTTTTCTACAAGACGCAGCGGATGGCGGCGGGGCCGCGACGGCGAGGGGAAGGCAAGATGAATCTTCTGACGGCGATGCGGGTGTTCGATCGGGTCTGCCTGCTGGGCAGCCTGTCGGCGGCGGCGCGCGATCTCAACATGTCGACGACGGCCGTCAGCCGCACCATCAAGGAACTGGAAGACGACCTCGGCGTCCGGCTCATCAATCGCACCACAAGGCGCCTCAGCCTCACAGAGGCGGGCCGCGACTATGCTCCGCGTGCCCGCATCCTGCTCGACGACATTTCCGAACTGCAGGATTCGACGCGCGGCCTTCACAAGGAGACGCGCGGCCTGATCCGGGTTTCCTGCTCCAATGTTCTGGGCCACACGCGCATAACCAAGCTGGTGCCGAAATTCCTCGAAGAGAACCCGCTCACCACGATCGAGTTCGACCTCACCGCGCGTTATGTCGTCGGCATTGTCGAGGAAGGCTACGATGTCGCCATCCGCTTCGGCGGTCAGGCCGATTCCGCCTTGATTGCCCGCCGGCTTGGGGAAGTTCGCAACTATGTCTGCGCCACGCCCGATTATTGGGACACAAACGGCCGCCCGGTCCACCCGGATGAGCTGGCAAGCCATTCCTGCGTGCTGAGCAATTTCGCCAAGCGGCTTGGCACATGGCCTTTCATCGGACCAGACGGCCCTTTCGATGCGGCTGTCGGCGGGCGCATCTCGACCAACAGCGTCGAGGCCGCCTACCAGATGACCACCGCCGGTTTCGGCATCGGCAATCTGCCCAGCCTGCTGGTCGATGCTGCGATCAGCGACGGCCGGTTGGAAGTGCAGCTGGATGAGTTTCGCCCCGGCTCCAGCCCGATCTACGCACTCTATCCGCACCGCACCTATATTGCGGCCAAGGTGCGCGCGTTCGTCGATTTCCTGATCCGCGAACTGTCGGCCGACTTCACCGCCTGAAATGCTGCCCGATTGCCGGCCAACGCCGTCAGGGGCCTGGCGCGAACGCCAGGCCCCTGCTGCCCCCGTCGCCCGACGCGGCAGCGTCATTTCCACCAGGCGGTGGTGTCGTACATCGGTCCCGGCTCCTCGAAGAGCTTTTCGTATTTGCACAGTGCCGGCGTCTTGCCGAGCGGCACCGAAACACCGTCCCTGAACGCCCATTCGCCACGTTGCGTCGTATCCGCCCGCACATAGCTGGACAGTGCAAAGGCGCGGTCGTGCTGTGACCTGTTGGGCGAGGAGCCGTGCACGGTGAGCAGCCCCCATAAAGCAAGATCGCCCGGCTCCAGCACCAGCGGAACGATGGTCGCCGGGTCGATGCCGACCTTGCGCAACTCTTCTTCGGCGGTCAGACCCTTCATCAGCTCGCCGGTTCCCTCGTCCGACAGGCCGAGATAGCCGAGCTTGTGGCTGCCGGGCACGACCTGAAGACAGCCATTGTCCAGCGTCGCCCGATCGACCGCGAGGCCTGTTGTCACGGTGGCGTCGGCGACATTGTCGAAGGCGGCCTGGTTACGGAAGCGCAGATCCTGGTGGAAGCGATAACCCGTGACATTGGCGCCGGGCGGCTTCCAGTGCAGCTGTTGGGCGATCTGTTTTATGTCGCGGCCGATCAGACCCTCGAGCAGCTTCAGATAGTCGGGATTGCGGCGGAACTGCTCGAAATAGGAATTGATCCAGGAAAACCAGTAAGCCTGCAGCACATATCGTTGGCCAAAGTCCGATTCAGGCAGGATCTGGAAATTCAGGTTGCCGTGCCGGAAAGTGGCGTGATGCTTGAGGCCATCGGCATAGACCGCATCGGTTTCCTTCTTCAGCCGGATCATCTCGTCGCCGTCGACGAATTGTCGAACGACCGCATATCCTTCCTCGCGGTACTGCTCCACCGCTTCGCGTGCCTGCCTGTCCGTCAGCATATCCGTGACAACCCCCGTCTGTGATCTGTGTCGATCGTAACAAACGGGTTGCCGGCGATAAGCCGTGGATTTTGGCATCGACTTTCCCGATTATCGGGAAATTGAGCGGGGCCTCAAAGGTGCATTGGCCGCAACCGGCTGATCAGATACGTGCTGCGCCGGCAGGCCCTAAAAATAGGTTCGCGGCGCGACAAGGTTCTTCTGCTGGCGAACATAAAAACAATAGAAGCCGAACGCCGCGGCAAACCACATGAAGGCCTCACCCATGGCCAGCCGGTTGTTGGAATTGGTAAGGATGCTGAGGGCGAAGAAAACCAGTGTGGAGATGTAACAGGACCATGCGGCCGGAGCGACAAGCTTGGCTCGCATGGCCAGCAGAACCTGCCTGGCCGACCAGGTGTAGAGAAAGGCAAAGAACGCCAGTCCGACCACACCATAGCGCACGACAATTTCCAGATAACCATTGTGGAAGACGTTTAAGATCATGGGATGATAGGTTCTGTTCTCCCACTCGGTCAGCCAGCTGGAACTGGCTCCGAAGATCGGGTGGCGTTTCCAGATATCGATCGCATCCGCCCACAGCATCAGCCTTTCCTTGGCTGCAAGCGGAACCGCATCGCTCGCGATGGCGCGGTCGAATGCGGGAAGGACGCCATGCCTGAACACATCCGGAACCAGGGTTTTGACGAAGGTCATGGTGTCGCCGGCGGTGGACGAGAAGATGTTGTGTGTTGCGACAATGCCGGCCGCCACGATCGCCAGCACGCCACCCGAAACCAACAGTTCGCGGCGATGGCCTCTCGCCAGGGTCATGACCGTCAACAGGAGCAGCGCAAGCGCAAGCGCAAGCCACACGCCCTTTGACCGCATCTCGATGATATTGACGACGGCAAGCAGCAGGACGGCTGTCGACAGCGCCCAATAAAGGTTCTTGGTTGCTTTCCCGAGGTCCGTTCTCTGGGCCGTGTAAGCCATGAATTGCAGCGTGCAGAGGAAGATGAAACCGGCCGCCACCGACGCGTGGATGGGATTGTTGAAAAGCCACGGGGCCGGTTGGATATCCTGAAACATGTTCGAACAGGCGGTGTCCGCCGCCAGGAAGACAAGACTGAGGATCATGAACCAGAGGACCAGCCGTGCGGGCTGCCTGACAAACAGCAGAAAGGCGAATCCGGTCGTCGCATAGAACAGCGGAAACATGTAAATGCCTTCGGCGCCACCCAACTGGTGGGTGCCGAAATAGACGATCGCCAGTCGGATGAAGACATAGAGCGACCAGCCCAGACACAGGAAGCCGACCCAACCGATCAGTGGTTTGCTGTAGGTCCACAAATCCACCCTGAACCAGCGGATGACCGCGACCAGGGCCAGCGCCAGGCCCGCATAGCGGTAGGTGTCTGCCTCGCGCCACACCGCGGAAACCATGGCGAGAACGGCGAGTGCCGCAAGCAACAGAAGCAAGGTGTGGCGCGGCGCGTTGTCCTTGGCATAGTCCAGGGTATCTCGCGGCAAAGGGGGCCGCAGCAGGACGTGATGCAGGCGGCGCAGCTCGTCACTGGCCCGCAACACCCCGGCACGTAGCCGGCTCGGCCCCCCCAACCTTGCGGATTTGTAGCTTCCCGAGGGACCGGCTATGCCGGAGATCTCGCTGCTGGCGGCGAAGCCAAGCACGTTTTGGCGGGCCGAATAGACCTTCAGACCGGTATCCCAAAAGCGTTCGAGCGCGACGTCCCATGGCATTTTCATGACGGCGAGCGCCGACAACAGACCCTGCGCGCCCTCCCGCGTCACCAGATAGGCGGCGGCCGAGCCTTGCGGGCCATGCAGCGCACGACCGATCTCGTCGCCTTCCGCCGTCTCGACGGCGCGCATGAAGAAGCTGATGCGATGGTTGATCAGTTTGATGACGTCGAAATCCGGCACCGCCGCGATGACGGCCTCGATGCGCCGCATGGTGTCTTCGCTGAAGAGGACGTCGTCCTCGACGATCAGGCCATGGGCGCTGCCACCGGCCACGAACGTTTCCAGCGCCTGGATATGGCTGCGGTAACAGGCATATTCGCCGGAAAGGATGTCGCGCCCGCTCAGCTTGCGTGCGGCTGGCAGATCGATCTCCGTCCAGGCCTCTTTGGCAAGCGCATGGCCGTCGACGGCGGCAATGCGCTGCAAGGTCAGGCCTGCCGCTTCGGCGCTGGCGAGCAATTCGCTCCAGCGCTGGGTCTCGCGATCGAGGTTGATGGCGAAGATAGGAAGGTTCATTGAAGTTCCATGTTGAGCCGCCACCCACCCGGCCGACCTATGTATGGAAAGAAGGAGATGTTCAAGGCGACACTATCCAGATCATGTGCAAGACCTGAATTTGCCGCGACGGCTTTGGCTCATCTGAATTTATGACACAATCGAACTGTTAGCCGATCGGCTTCATGGAAGATCGCAAAGGTACTCTCGGTCCTAAGTGTCCGGAACGGACCTGAGCGGGATGGCTGGGGCGCCAGGATTCGAACCTGGGAATGTCGGTACCAAAAACCGATGCCTTACCACTTGGCGACGCCCCAATTGCCGTCAGAGTCGCTTGTGCGGCGCGTTATTAGCAGAGCAGCCAAAAAGCACAATGCCCCATGAATGGTGGTGAGAACGCCTGTTTGGGCAGCAAAAGCAACGCCACCAGACGGCACCAGCTGGCTATTCGGACCACACCGCCATCTCGTTGCCGGCCGGATCGGCAAAGTGGAAACGGCGGCCGCCAGGGAACGCGAAGATCGGTTTGACGACCGTGCCGCCGGCGTTTTCGACAGCCTCGAGGGTCGCCTCCAGATCCCTGCTGTACAGCACCGGCAGCGGCTTCGATGGCGCTTCGGCGGCGTCGGCCTGAAAACCCCCGTCCAGGCCTTCGGCAAAGGCCGAATAGGTCGGCCCATAGTCAGTGAACGACCAGGCAAAGGCGGAACTGTAGAAGGCCTTCAGCCGGTCCAGCGTTCCGCCCGTAGCCGGCATTTCCAGATAGTCGAGTTTTCCGGACAGTTTCATAGCCACCTCTTTGTTCACTGTATGTTCTACTCCAGAATCCCCGGCATAGCAAACCTTTTTGCCGCATCCTGAGGCACGGCTTTGCTTAATCGATTGTAGTGGCCGGGCGGCTTTGCCGACGCCTTGCCTTTCGCACTGCAGCATCATATCGCTCCAAGGGCGGACCGGCGGAACTTTCCGTTTCGCCAATCTTTCCAATCTCCTGCAACCGGAGAGCGATGCATGACCAAATGGGTTTTCACCTTTGGCGATGGTGCGGCGGAGGGCCGTGCCAGCGACAAGAATCTCCTGGGCGGCAAAGGCGCCAACCTAGCCGAGATGTGCAGCCTGGGGCTGCCGGTGCCGCCGGGCTTCACCATCACCACGGAGGTCTGCAACGCCTACTACGCCAACGGCCGTATTTATCCGGCCGGGTTGGAAGCCGATGTCGCGGTCGCGCTCGATCACATCGGCCGGCTGACCGGTCGTCGGTTCGGCGACCCGTCGAAACTGCTGCTGGTGTCGGTGCGTTCTGGCGCTCGCGCCTCGATGCCCGGCATGATGGACACCGTCCTCAATCTCGGCCTGAACGACGAGACGGTCGAGGCGCTGGCCGCCGATTCCGGCGATGCGCGCTTTGCCTATGACAGCTACCGCCGCTTCATCCAGATGTATTCCGATGTCGTCATGGGTCTCGACCACGAAGTGTTCGAGGAAATCCTGGAGGACCAGAAGGGCGGGCTCGGGCACGAGCTCGACACCGAACTGACGGCGCTCGAATGGCAGGGCGTCATCGCGCTCTACAAGGCCAAAGTCGAGGAAGAGCTTGGCAGGCCGTTTCCGCAGGATCCGCATGAGCAGCTCTGGGGCGCGATATCAGCCGTGTTCTCGAGCTGGATGAACAACCGCGCCATCACCTATCGCCGCCTGCACGATATTCCCGAAAGCTGGGGCACGGCGGTCAACGTCCAGGCCATGGTGTTCGGCAATATGGGCGAAACCTCGGCCACCGGCGTTGCCTTCACGCGCAACCCATCGACCGGCGAAAAGATGCTCTATGGCGAGTTCCTGGTGAACGCGCAGGGCGAGGACGTCGTTGCCGGCATCCGCACGCCGCAGAACATCACCGAAGCGGCGCGTATCGCAGCAGGCTCGGACAAGCCGTCGCTGCAGAAGCTGATGCCTGACGCGTTCCAGTCCTTCGTCACCATCTCCGATAGTCTGGAGAAGCACTACCGCGACATGCAGGATCTCGAATTCACCATCGAGCGCGGCAAATTGTGGATGCTGCAGACCCGCTCCGGCAAGCGCACCGCCAAGGCGGCGCTGAAAATTGCCGTCGAGATGGCGCGCGACAGGCTCATCACGAAAGAGGAAGCCGTTGCCCGTATCGACCCGGCCTCGCTCGACCAGTTGCTGCATCCCACCATCGACCCCAAGGCCGCGCGCGACGTCATCGGCATCGGACTGCCGGCCTCGCCCGGTGCCGCTACCGGCGAGATCGTCTTTTCCTCAGCTGACGCCGAGGACTTGAAGACACAAGGGCGCAAGGCGATCCTAGTGCGCATCGAGACCAGTCCCGAAGACATCCACGGCATGCATGCGGCGGAAGGCATCCTGACCACGCGCGGCGGCATGACCAGCCACGCCGCGGTGGTGGCGCGCGGCATGGGCAAGCCTTGCGTCTCGGGTGCCGGCTCGCTGCGCGTCGACTATAGGGCCGGCACGCTGCTCTCGATGGGGCAGACCTTCCGCAAAGGCGACATCATCACCATCGATGGCGGCAACGGCCAGGTGCTGAAGGGCGCGGTTGCCATGCTGCAGCCTGAACTGTCAGGCGATTTTGCCGCCATCATGGAATGGGCGGACGCGGTGCGGCGCATGAAGGTGCGCACCAATGCCGAAACACCGCTCGATGCGCGCATGGCGCGCTCCTTCGGCGCCGAAGGCATCGGGCTTTGCCGCACGGAGCACATGTTCTTCGACGGCGACCGCATCGTCGCCATGCGCGAGATGATCCTGGCCGACACCGAAAAGGACCGGCGCGCCGCACTCGCCAAGCTTCTGCCCATGCAGCGCTCGGATTTCCTCGAACTGTTCGAGATCATGGCCGGCCTGCCGGTGACGATCCGACTGCTCGATCCGCCGCTGCACGAATTCCTCCCCAAGACCGAGGCTGAAATCGCCGAGGTCGCCGCCGCCATGAACGTGTCGCCCGACAAGCTCAGGCAGCGCACCGAGGCACTGCACGAGTTCAACCCGATGCTCGGCCATCGTGGCTGCCGCCTGGCCGTCTCCTACCCCGAGATCGCCGAGATGCAGGCACGGGCCATTTTCGAGGCGGCCGTGGAGGCCGGCAGGAAGGCCGGCGCCCTGGTGGTCCCCGAGATCATGGTGCCGCTCGTCGGCCTGGTGAAGGAACTCGACTACGTCAAGGCGCGCATCGATGCGGTTGCCAAGAGCGTCATGGAGGAAACCGGGGTCAAGATCGACTATCTCACTGGCACGATGATCGAGCTTCCCCGCGCCGCCATCCGCGCGCATGTCATTGCAGAATCAGCCGAATTCTTCTCCTTCGGCACCAACGACCTGACCCAGACGACCTTCGGCATCTCGCGCGACGATGCGGCCTCGTTCCTGGAAACCTACCGCCAGAAGGGCATTATCGATCAGGACCCGTTCGTCTCGCTCGACATCGAGGGCGTCGGCGAACTGGTGCGCATGGCCGCGCAAAAGGGCAAGGCGACGCGGCCCGACATCAAGCTCGGCATCTGCGGCGAACATGGCGGCGATCCGGCCTCGATCCGCTTTTGCGAAG
>NZ_RZPL01000420.1:0-5008 GCF_004022805.1 Mesorhizobium sp. M7A.F.Ca.CA.002.04.1.1
AGTTCAATCATCGCGATTTTCTCAGGGGGCGTATCGACCTGCCGGCCATCGTCTTTCGCGTCAGCCAATTGCCCGTCGCCCTGCTGGCTCTAGGCGAAGGCGATGCGTATATCACCGCGCCCCAGGAAGACGGCCGCACCACGATCGGCCGGTCGGAACTGGCCGCCAGCTACATCAGCGGCGGCGCTTCCTTTTCGATCACCTATGCCAATGCCGCCGAGACCATGTCGGTCGGCTCGGCGGCCAGGATCGAGCGAAGACATTGGCTTACGGGGACGATGGGCGCTTTCTGGCGCACCTACTCGAAAGTCGTCCTGGCGGCGGTGTTCATCAATCTGCTGGCCATAGCCTCGCCGATCTTCACCATGAACGTCTACGACAGGATCCTGCCGAACAAGGCGATATCGACACTGTGGGTCCTGGCTCTCGGCATCGGTGCGGTCATCCTGTTCGACCTGCTTTTGAAGACGGCAAGGGCTTCCCTCATCGACTATGCCGGGCGCAAGGCGGATCTGCGGATATCCTATCTGCTGTTCGAAAAAGTGCTGAACTCGTCGCTTTCGGCGCGCCCCGGCTCGACCGGCGAATACGCAAACAGGGTCACGCAATATGAGTTCGTCAGGGAGTTCTTCACCTCCAACACCATAAGCGTGTTCATCGACACGGCATTCGTCTTCGTCTTTCTCCTTGTGATCTATGCAATAGGCGGCTGGCTGGTGATCATACCGGCGCTGGCCTTCGTGATGTCCGTCATCGTCGGCCTGGTCACCCAGCGCCGCATCGGCAAGCGCGTCGCCGCCTCGATGAACGAAGCATCGCAGCGCCAGGCCCTGCTGGTCGAATCGATCTCGACGCTGGAGACCATCAAGTCGCTGCGCGCCGAGGCGTATCTGCTGCGGAAATGGGGAGAGCACTCCAAGAACGCCGCCAACACGTCCGAGAAGATCAAGCAGCTTTCGGCGGCGGCGGGCAACATCACCCAGTCCATACAGCAGCTGGTGACCGTCGCCCTGGTCGTGGCCGGCGCCTATGCCTTCTCGGAAGGGCATGTTTCGACAGGAGCAATCATAGGAACGGTGATGCTGGCGAGCAGGGCCGTGGCGCCGCTCGGCCAGATCGCCATAACGTTGTCCCGGTTCCGCCAGGCCATGCTCTCGCTGAGGATGGTGAATTCGATCATGGCTCAACCGGAAGATCGACCCGACACGGTGGGCTTCGTCAACCGCCCCATCCGCAAGGGGGCGATGGTGTTCAGGAATGTCGGGTTTGTCTATCCAGGCTCGGAAAACGAAGTTTTGACCGGCCTGAATTTCTCGGTCAAGCCGGGTGAGCGGATCGGCATCATCGGCCGCATAGGATCGGGAAAGACGACGATGGGTCGGCTGGTCGGCCGGCTCTTCCTGCCGACTTCCGGTGAGTTGCTGCTGGATGGGATCGACATTCGCCAGTATCACCCGTCCGAGGTTCGCGCCGCGGTCGGCATCGTTGCGCAGGCCGGCGACCTGTTCTCGGGCACCATCAAGGAGAACCTCCTGATGGCATGCCCCGAGGCTACAGACGAACAGATCATCGAAGCGGCAAAGGCTGCCGGCGTCGATGATTTCGTTTCACGCCACCCGCGCGGCTACGACATGAATGTCGGCGAGCGCGGCACCAATCTTTCCGGCGGCCAAAGGCAGACGGTGGCGATCGCGCGCCTGCTGCTGACCAAACCGAAAATCGTCTTTCTGGACGAGCCGTCGGGCTCGATGGATCTTGCTTCCGAACGCCAGTTGATCAAGCAGCTCAAAGTCGCCTTTGACCGCGACACCACGCTGATCGTCTCCACACATCGGTTCAGCATGCTTGAACTGGCCGACCGCCTGATCGTTATCGAACAGGGCAAAATCGTTGCCGACGGACCGAAGGACCAAGTCATACAGGCGTTGCAGAAAACAAGCGCCTGACAAAACAATTATTGCTGCATCCAATGCGTTGGGGCGTGGGAAATGCTTGCCAGGGAAGATCGGCCGCCGCTGTTTGCGTCGGCGTCCATATTCATCATCGGAGCGCTCTTCGTCGTTTTTGTCGCCTGGGCGTCCTTTGCCGAAGTCGATGAGATCGCACGCGGCGACGGCAAGGTCATACCTGCTTCCAAGACCCAGATCATCCAGGCGAGCGAGGCCGGTGTGGTTCAGGAAATCGCCGTGACGATCGGCCAGGTCGTCAAGAAGAACGATCTCATCATCCGCCTGGACAACACGCTCAACACGTCCAGCCTTGGCGAGCAGCAGGCCAAGGCGCGCGCGCTGGAAGTGCGCATAGCAAGGCTGAAATACGAACAGGCCGGCAATCTCTCGGGCCCATTTCCGTGCCCGCAGGACATCCAGTCGGTCGCTCCGCAAATCTGCGACAATGAACAGAAGCTGCTCATCGCCCGGCGCGGGAACTTCGACAACAAGCTGTCCGTGCTCAAGTCACGCCTCGATCAGCGCGAGAAGGAACTTGCCGAGGCGGAGGCCAATTCCGATCGTCTTACCAAGAACCTGGCGGTCAGCGACCAGGAGGCAAAACTCGTCGACGCGATGGTCAAGAAAGGCCTGATGGCAAGGACCGAGCAGCTCCGGGTAGAGCGCGAACAGACCGAACTCAACGGCCAGCTGAACCTTGCCGGCGAAACGATAAAGAAGATCAAATCGTCGATCACGGAAGCTCAGCTTCAGGTCGAGGAACTCGGCCTGCAATTGCAGCAGGAGGCGTTGGACGACCTTACCCAGGCGCTGGCGGACCTTTCGGTGGTGGATGAGACCATAAGGGGAGCCACCGACAAGGTCGCGCGCACCGATATCCGGTCTCCCGTGGACGGCATCGTCAACACGCTGGAGCTGAACACGGTCGGCGCCTTCGTCCAGCCTGGCGCCGTCGTGGCCGGCATCGTGCCAACCTCCGAAACGTTGCTGGTGGAGGCACGGGTCTCGCCGCGGGATGTCGCCTTCATCCGGCCCGACCAGGAAGCCCTTATCAAGGTCACCGCCTATGACTTCTCGATCTTCGGCGGCATCGAGGGCAAGGTCTCCAACATCACAGCCGACAGCCTGGTCGATCAGAAAACGGGGGAGCCCTATTATCAGGTGCGCGTGGCGACGGACAAATCGACCCTTCAAAGAGACGGCAAGGCCTATTCGATCATCCCCGGAATGATCTGCTCGGTCGACATCAAGACCGGGCGCAAGACGATCCTGCACTACCTCCTGAAGCCGATCAACAAGGCGCGCGAGGAGGCGATGAGTGAGCGGTAGCGCCAGCCCTCATCATTCCGATCGCGAGCGGCTGCTTGCGCCAGTCGCCGCCGAGGATTTCGGGCTGGAGTTTCGGGTCGTGGCGCGCGGTGGCATACGGCGCGGCATTCGTCTGGAGCGGGCATTCTGGATGTCGCTGAAGCAGATGGCCGAAAGCAGGAAGTGCACGATCGGCATGCTCATCGACGAGATCGCCGAAAGCCAGGCCCAGACAGGCAATCTGACATCCGCGATCAGGGTGGCCTGCATGCGTGGGTTGGGGGACGAAAACCTGACCTTGCGAAGGCTTGCATCGATCAACACCATCAACGCCATACTGGTCGCGTGCCCGTCTCCGGCCTTTGCCCTGGCTTCTTCGAAGAAGATCCTGTCGTTCAACGCGCCGTTCCAGCAACTGGTCAAGCGCCAATTGCCGATCGCCCCAAGCGATGACGCACGGCACGACCTCAAGCTGGCGCTGGACCTCAATGTGGCCGACATCTTCACGCGGCTCGACGCCAATGGCGAATCGCCGGTGGCCACCGGTTTTGTCATCGGCGCGGGTGACCGTCGATACCGGGGGCAATTGAATGCGGTGCGGGCCCCGGTGCTCGAGCCGGAGCTGCTGATGGCGTTCGTCTTCGGCGGCTGAATGCCCGCCAGTCTTTGGCGAGAACCTATGGCTTGGACTGGCCGAAACCCTATGGCTGAAAACCTTCGCCGGGTGCGACGGTTGCGAAACCGCCCTTGATGTCGGCCATCTGGGCGCCGCCCGGTCTTGAACCGTGGATCCAGGCCCGGTCCGTGCTGAACGAATAGAGCGGGACGTAATCCGGGAGATCGCTGTCACGCATAACGGTGTTGCTGAGGCTGTCGAGAATGAAGGTGCCGCTGCCTGTGCTCACCGACAGCACTGCGTGAAAGAAGCCTCTCTTGCGATCCTGGAGGACGACAAGCGCCATGCTTTGCGTCGGAATGCCGGCCCTCAGCAGGGCCGTCATCTTGAGGATGGCAAAATCCTCGCAATCGCCGGCTCGCCGCTCGAGAATCTCCGAAGGCTTCGCCCAATAGTCGAGCTTGCCGTAGACGACGCTGTCTTTCCTGTAGGCGATCAGGCGATTGACGCTGCTGTTGACGAAGGACAGCTTCTCGCTGAATCCCTTGCCTTGAGCGGCAGCGATCATGCCGGCAAAAGCCGTGCTCTTGTGCTCGCAGGGGCTGCCTGCCGAACAAGCGGTGATTGCCCGGTAGACAGGCGCCCAGCGCGCCGCGACGGGAAAATTGCGCATGGACAAGGCAACCGATCCGAAGACCCCTGGAATAATCGACGCGGTCTGCACCGGATCTATCCCGGCGTCATCTCGCGCCGTTGACGAGCCGTCCCCGCGGCCGACATCCGGGCCATAGCTGCCGGTGACCATGCCGATCCGGTAAGCGTCCGCAGGCTGCCAGGGCTGGGGCCTCGTCAGTGAAACACCGCCGAGACAGGGCGGCGTCTGGACCTTCTCCTGGGGCCTGCCGGGTGCGGGGATATCGCTGGCGAATGACGGCCCCGCCAGGCCGACAAGCCCGATTGCCAGCAGGAGCATCTGGAGCCCGGTTTTCCCCGGAACCGATTTTTGCTTTTTCATAACGCCCACCTTTGACTGTGGACGCTACCAATCTTGTCTCAAATTATTGGAAAGGAAGGTGGATAAATATCCAGCAACTGTCTTCATCTATTTTATTTAAAATTTTATTCAATTTTATAC
>NZ_RZPL01000421.1:0-4993 GCF_004022805.1 Mesorhizobium sp. M7A.F.Ca.CA.002.04.1.1
TGCCTCTAGAATATGATCCAGCTACAATCACCGTGCTGTAATGGCAGGGACGGCCAGCACAAGCGCGACACGATCCGGCGGGTCCATCGCTGCGTTACGTATTCATGGCTACTGCATCGGGCGCTCGGTCGACCGCCTTAAGCCAGGTCGCCGCATTGCGAGACGGTGACCGGCGAGGGAGAGGGCGCTCTGGCAACGAAGCGAGGCGGGTGGCCTTGCGGGTGGCCGCGTGATGTCATCCGGCTCTCCTGCCGATCTCTGCCGGCCAGATCTGGAGCAACTGTTTTGCATAGATATGGCTCTCTTCAGGGGGCCATCTATGATGGGAGCCGAGCGCGTGTTCGAGCCGGGGAACAGGCTGCGCATGCACTGTGCCCACCTATTGCGATCGTGCTAACCTTGGTTGTTCGGACTTGCCGTTAAAGGCAAGCGACAGATTGAAGTTATGCTGCACCATCTGATTGCCTGGCTCGTTTTCGAGAGCTCGCCGATACAGGGCCTGTGCCGCGTCATGCCGCCCCTCAATGTCCAAAATCACGCCCTTCGCATTCAATGCACGTACGTTTCCTGGGGCTGCAACCAAGACGCTGTCGAGCACCTCAACCGCTTCGTGCGGGCGCTTCTGGCCCACCAAGGCATTTGTAAGTCGTATCGCCGCATCAACATTGTCCGGGTGCTGCTTCACCTCATCCCGCAAAGCCCGCTCTTGAACATCCTGACCAACTTCGCGCAAAATGCGTTCGCGCATAGCCGGATCGATTTGATCGGCGCTGAGCAACTCGGGGGAAGATGTCTCCTGCACGGAAAGAGCCGGCTTTTGCCAGCTGGCGCAACCGCCCAAAGGCAGAATGGCGAGTACGGCAAAAAGAAGTGAGTTCCGGCGCAGAAACATAGGCGATGGAGAAACTGTATTACTATTCATGTTATCTCTCAGTTATCGGGGAGGCGCGTGGCGTTCAGTTAGGAAAGGTGGGACTACTCTAACAATCCGCTGTTCGATCCGTGCGGGAGTGTGACGGATCCTGCGGGGCGAATTGTAAAGTCGGAGGCGAGGTCTTGATAAGACAGCACGGCGAGATCAACCCCGTTTCGCGTCAGAAAGCCGCGGACGAAACGTCGGACATCCATCGACGTCAACAGAATAGGGCGGGTTTGACCCGGTTCTGCGTTCGAAAGGACCTGACGTATCTGTGATAGCATCGCTTCGCTTTGCCGATCCTCCAGTGCGAGATAGGGGCCTGCATCCGAATCTCGAACCGCGCCACGCATCACATCCTCGCTCTCGCGCTCGACGACCAGGGCGGACACGATGCCCTCCGTGTTGGCATGGCGGTGGCAGATCTGTCGCTTCAAACCAGAACGGACATATTCCGTCAGCAGGGCAACGTTCTGCTCACGCTCGCTCCATTCGGCCAATGCCTCCAACACGAGACGGGTGTGGCGGATTGGGATACCTTCCTCCAGGAGGCGGCGCAGAACATCGGCAATCCGAGGAATCGGCGTCGTGCGTAGCACCTCTTTCACAAGCTCAGAATATTCCTGCTCCATTCGGCCCAGGAAATGTCGGGTCTCTTGGATGCCCACCAATCGCGGTGCGTAGCGGGTCAACGCTGCATGGACGCGCAAGGCGAGGAGTTCGCCGGGAGCCCTATGCTCCGTGCCGGCGCCCGTAAGGGCCTTTGCAGGGGTATGTTCAACCGGGAGTCTGTCCGTTTTCGGCTCACGTCTAAGGGGGACACCGCTCGAGTCGACGTGCGCTACATCGGCTCGGAGCGCCATCTGGTTTGGATCTAAGGCGTCCTGTTCGACTGGCACGCCCTCGACATCAATTCGGAATTGCGATTCAGGCAGCTGCTCGTCAACCAAGACAGGGATGCGAGGAACGATAATGCCCAGATCGGCTGTGACCAGGAGCGAAACGCGCCCAATATGTTTTTGCAATTCGGCTTGATCGACCGCCTGCATAAGATCTGGCGCTAGAAAAAATGCGATCGGGAATTCCTTCGCAGGCGCGGCTTGCTTAGGCTCCGCTGCAGTTCC
This sequence comes from Mesorhizobium sp. M7A.F.Ca.CA.002.04.1.1, assembly GCF_004022805.1. NCBI lineage: Bacteria > Pseudomonadati > Pseudomonadota > Alphaproteobacteria > Hyphomicrobiales > Phyllobacteriaceae > Mesorhizobium > Mesorhizobium sp. M7A.F.Ca.CA.002.04.1.1. The sequence goes on from NZ_RZPL01000421.1 coordinate 2,041, forward strand.
ACCTTTCGCATCGGCAGTGCCGGCGCCCAGCACATCAGCCTTGACAATGCTTACCGCAGCGAACACTGCGGCCAGCATCAGAAAGACGGGGAGGGGAAACCCAGGAACGAACCCCATTACAACCAGGACGCCGGCCGCCAGTCGCAAGGCTCGAGTGCTGGCCGTGAGCTGACTGACCATTTCTGTACCGAGGTTGATCCTCGCCGTCCCAGTCACACGGGTGACGATGGTCGCCGCAGTAATGGAGAGCAGAAGGGCCGGAATCTGCGATATCAATGCATCGCCTATCGTCAGCAGAGTGTAGTGATGCAGTACCTCGCCGAAGGACATGCCCTTGGAGAGCAGGCCGATCGAAATTCCACCCAGCATGTTGATGCAGATAACCACCAGCCCGGCGATGGAATCGCCCTTCACAAATTTCATCGCGCCGTCCATCGCGCCATAGAGTTGGCTTTCCTTCTCCAATTCGGCGCGCCGCCGGCGGGATTCGTTGGCATCGATGTGGCCGTTGCGTAGCTCTGCGTCGACCGCCATTTGCTTGCCCGGCAGAGCATCCAGCGTGAAACGCGCCGCCACTTCTGCCACCCGTTCGGCACCCTTCGCGAGGACCATGAATTGCACCATGGTGACGACCAGAAATATGACGAAACCCACCACGATATTGCCTGAAATGACGAAATCGCCAAAAGTATGAATAATGCTGCCGGCCTCCCCCTCGGCCAGGATCAGTCGCGTCGTTGCGACCGTGAGCGCGAGACGGAATACAGTGGAAATCAAAATAACGCCGGGCAAAGAGGAAAAATCAAGTGGAGTACTGACATACAGGGCAACCATCATCAGCAGTATGGCCAACCCCATATTGAATCCTATCAGGGCGTCGACCACCACGACCGGGATAGGCATGACCATCATCGCGACAGCCAGAAGCAGCATCAACGCAACCATTAAATCCGGGCTGGCCGGCGCACGCTTGATGAAGTCACGCAGGACGTTGGCCATCGAGACACCTTTGCAATCGGTTGAGACTTACTCTGCTGTTACGCCATGAAACGTGGCTTTCGAACTCCGAAGGCGCCTCAGCCTTGGCCAGCGCGTGACCCTGCATGAGAGCCACAAGCAGGCGCGAAATGGCTGGGCAGCAAATGTTTCCAACGCAGCCAGCTTGTCAGCACCGAGCGCGACAGGATGTTTGGCTGGCCATAGAGTGCTGCTTGATGGGGCCTGCGAGCTTTCAATATTGGAGAGCAGCAATGCGGCCATTCCTGCTCAGCAGCACACGGCTGTCCTCAATACGTTCGACCACCCATCCATCAGCCAAAATGGCGCCGACAAAATACTTCTCGCTGTCGATGACAATATATGGTTGGACCCCATGCCACACAGCTTCGACCGCGATTGCGGATGGCGCCTTCTCCTCTTTGATGAGCACTCCGTTCACCAGTGTTAGAGTACCCTTGGTGCGACGATCGAACGATTGCTGAAGCTTCTGCCAACTGATGACCGATTCAGACGTGACGGTGCCTTCGGCGGTCACAACACCCTTTGCCGACCCAATCTTGACGTCGAGAAGACCCGCTCGATCGACTTCCTCCTGCAGCTCTTGGGCCGCTGCCTCCGTAAGTTCATTGTCAGCGCGGTGACTGATCGTTCTGGACGCGACTTCAGCCCGAAGTGAATTGGGGCTCGATCCACTTGCATTGCCAAGATAGGAGATCGTGCCTGAAAGCGCGCCGATCCCGAGTGAGCTGATTATGACCATGGCGAGCACACCGATCGGTAGGCGCGGTATGCCGGTCGAACCAGGCGGCTCTGCATCCTGCACGGACAAAGCAATGGACATCTCGCCTACGAGCAGGACGACAGGAAGGGGCACAACAACGGACTGGCCTGCGGCGATATTCCGGTTGCCCTCGATACTGAGTCCGGGTGCAAGCGCCTCCAGTTCGATCGACTTGCCAAGAAGAGTTACACGAAGGTGATGCGGTGCCAGTCCCTGCTCGACAAAGACCAAATCGGCATCGAAGCCGCTGCCGATTAAACACTTTTGAAGATCCGTCTTGCCGGTCAGACCGCAATAGTGCCCCGAACGCACTTCGAAACGGAGGGAAACGGCGTCATCCACAGAGCATCTCTCAAACAGGATAGAAGCCGCATGGCAATTGCCATGCGGCTCATTTCGGGACTACGTCGCGTCAATAAGGAGACGCGCTAGGGGGCAGTCTAAAACCCGCTTCCGACATTACGAAACGCGTTCGTCGGCGGCCTTCTTGATGGTCTGGAGATTGGTCGTTAGAGTGCGCAACTGGACACTCCTTTTCGTCGCCTCCAAGCTAACATTGGTTAGTTCCTGCACTTGCGCCTGAAAAGCAGTAGCATCAGCTCCGCTTGTATTGCCGGGAGTGCCACTGTTAGTTTTATCGGTATTGCCGGCGCTACTGGTATTGGTATTGCCTGATTTTTTATTATTATCAACTGCAGCCATGATCATTCCTTTTTCTGTTGGAGTTGTGCCGTCAATAACGGCCTGTATGACCTCACGCCGGATTTCCCGCGTCAGGCATCTTCTGTGTCATCCAAAGCTTCATCGGCCTCAGCCATCGCATCGTTCGCGAATTGGAACGCGAACGATCGCAGGATACTTTGGAAGGCTTCACTTTGTGCTGCAGACTGTGAGTTGTCTTGAAGTTGATCATTTGAAACGGTCCGGTTATCCGCCCGATCGTTCCCGCCAGCTGCCTTGCCATCATTCCCACCAGCTGGCTTGCCATCATTGCCATCAGCCGGCTTGCCATCACCAGAATGCTCGGATTTCGAATCCCCATGGCCCTTTCGGATCAAGGAAGTCCCGAGGTTGCCAACTCCACTCCCAATTGCTGCTATCATCAGGTACTCCGGCATTTGCCATTGGCGGCGACGTGTTAAAGGTTAGCCTCGATCAAGCTAAGGGCGGGAG
>NZ_RZPL01000422.1:0-4989 GCF_004022805.1 Mesorhizobium sp. M7A.F.Ca.CA.002.04.1.1
GGCAGCGGCAAGCACGGCCACCACGGGCAGGATCGCCCAAGAAAATCGCCGCAGGAATGGCGTGGCCTCCGCCGATTGCCCCTTGAGCGCCAGCCCGAGTGGGACCAATGCGCCGACCCACGACGCGATGCAGACGCCATGCAGGAACACCATCGGCCGCGTCAGCCATTGCGGTTCGGCGGCACTGGCATGGCCGCTGGCGGCAAGGGCAATCCCCACCCCGGCCAGGCCGGCCAGCGCCAATGGCTTGGCGGTGGCACGGGGACCGGCCAGCGACAGCAGGCCAAGCCCCAGCGCGATCAGCGCGACCAGCACCGTCCAGCCGAAGCTGGTGCCGAGCCCGGTCCGCCAGATGACCGATTGTGCCAGATGGGAGAGCGGCGCCCCGAGTGCATCAAGCCCCTGCAATCCGAGCGACAGGGACGACGCGACCAGCCCGCTCAGGATTGCAGCTGCAACGAAGCGTTGCCCGGCACGGGCACTTCCGGCCAACCAGGCAAGCGCGAAGGCGCCGCCAACGCCGAGGAAGAGGCCGACGTAGAGAAAGATTTTGCCCGCCCAGATAGCCGACCGCAACGGCCAGTCGACGGTTTCGGATACGGCCGGCGGTTCGCTGGGCGCTCCGATGGAAAACAGCAGCGATCCGCCGACGGGATGACCGTCTGCGGAGATGACGCGCCAGCTCAAGACATGCGTGCCCGACTTGAGCGGCTGCGGATTGTCGATCTCGACGGTCTGGTCGCTGAGACGAAAGGCGGTCAGTGGAACCGGCTTGCCGTCGGGCTTCACCAGCGTCAGCACCAGAGGCGAGACCGGCTCGCTGAAGGTCAGCGAGAACTGCGCCGGTCCCTGTGCCAGCACCGCGCCGTCGGCCGGGTCGGTCTTGATCAGCGCGGCATGGGCAAAGGCCTGATCTGACACGGCAAGGCTGGCAAGAAACACGATCACAGCCAACAGGCCGACGGCAAGCCGGCCGGTGCGTTTGCCGGTCATGCAAGCCGTTTGCAGGAGGGAGGTCGTGCTCATGTCACCGCCACGAAAAAAGAGCGGCGCACTCGAAAGAGCGCGCCGCCTGGGAGATCATTTCTTCGGCAGCAGCTTGATGCCGGGTGCCGGGCTTTCCAGTGCGTCTTCATCCTGCCCTGCCGCTGGAATCTCGATCCAGCGATCGGCTGCACCGTCGCATTCCTGCACGACCGGGAAATAGAGTTTTTGGCCGACGGGGAGATCCGCCGTCAGCGTCGCGCGGAAAACGAACTCGTCATAGAATTCATCGGGCAGGTTGCCGCCGCTCCAGTCGACCTCCTTGACCCCATCGGTCACCGCCTGACCGTAGAGCTGGTAGGATTTCTCGTACTTGCCCTTCTTGGTCTGCAGCGTCCAGCCGGGCTTCGGCATCGGCTTGATCGCGATCACCCCTTCCGGAATCTGCACGCGCACGGCGGTCGTCGCCTTGCCGTCGCAGCCATGCGGCACGCGCAAAACGGCCTTGTAGGTCGAGCCGACCGCCGCCTCCTGGGTTTCGAACGTGATATGCGCGAAGGCGGCGCTGGTTCCGAGCGCGAGAAGTGCGCCGGCCGACAAAAGATATTTGTTCATGATGGTCCCTCGGATTTTCAAGATTTGTCGAGCTGGCGCGGTCAATTGGCGTGATCGTCCACGGCGCCGCCGCCCATGCCTTCGACGGCGAAATCGACGCTGACGGCGCCGGCCTTTTCGAAGGTCAGGGTGGCGGAGAACTTTTCGCCCTGTTTGGGTTGCCGCTTCAGGCCCATGAACATCAAATGATAGCCGCCAGGTGCAAGGGCTACCTTGCCGCCGGCCGGAATTTCCAGGCCGCCGGCAACCGGCCGCATGGTCATGACGCCGTCCTTGACGCCCATCTCATGCAGCTCGGCCTTTTCGGAGACATCGGAGGAAATCGACACCAGCCGATCCGGCGCACTGCCCTTGTTGGTGATGGTGAAATAACCGCCGGCCACTTTGGCGCCGGCCGGCGTGGCGCGCGACCAGGGGTGGCCGATCTCAAGATCGCCAACCTTGAACTCATGCGCGAGGACGGACTGGGCGCCTGTGAACAGCAGCGCAAGAGCCAGCACGGCAATGCCGACACGCTCTTCGATGCCGCGTAGAATGCTGCCCGGCTCAGGACGCGCGGCGTCAGGGAAAAAATAGGACATGGTTGCTCCATGAAGTGAAGGTCGCGCCGTTGCCGGTCGCGAGCAGTTAGATCTTTGGATGGGTACGCCCACGAAAGGTTCCGCCGGGCAAACAGGCTCAGGCCGTCAGCGGCGGCGCGCGCGGGTTCGACGGCGAGCGCTCACGCGCAAAGTCGAGATGGATGGCCGCCGGGAAGACAAAGGCGACCGTTTCAAAGGAAAGGCTGCCCGGCGCCAGACCGGCATTGGGCGGCGGCGCAAAGGCCGCCGAAACCATGCTGCAGCCGAGCACGCAGCATGCCGGCAGATGGGACGGCGGCTGGTTGCCGCCCGGAAGCTGGGTTGCGCCTTCATGGGTACAGATGACGTTGCCAAAAGCGTCGAGTTGCGATGCATTGGGACCGGCGCCGAAGGCGAATGCACCAAGCGTCGACTGGAGCAACAGCAGATAGGCCGCGACAAGCGCGACCGGCATGCTCCATCGTCTCCTCGATACGCCCAAAGCCCTGCCTCTTCGCAGCAACCAACCATATCTAGCACGGGGCCGGCGGGTGGAAAATCGCCAAATCGCCGCGGCGGCAACGCGGCAGGCCCAAGGCATGTCGCCCAGAAGTGTATAGCGGTTTTGGGACAACATGCATGAAACAGGGCTCCGAGCCGCGATGCGGCTCAGTGTTTTTGCAGCGACCGGCTCTCCGGGATCGAGGTCAGCAATGTCTGGCGCGCCGACTTCAAATGCTTGCGGCAAGCGGCGTCGACCTTGCCGAGATCGCGTGATTTCAGCGCTTCTATGTAGACCAGATGCTCACCGATCGCGACTTCGTTGCGCTCGCGTTCCTGCGCCTTGTTCCACTGGTAATGGTAGTGGAAGATCATGGCGATGACATCGTAGAAATCGACGATGAAGCGATTGCGCGATGCCCGGTGGATCAGCCGGTGGAAGCGCTCGTCGAGTTCGGAGAACTCGGTGAAGCGGGCGGCTATGTCGTTTGCCAGCTGGCGATGCTCGTCTTCCAGGCGGTCGAGATCGGTCCAGACTGCGCTGTCCTGCGGTAAAGCGGCAAAGGCGGCCGCCGAGCGCAGTTCGAACATCTCGCGGATTTCGGTCAGCTCCAGCGCGAAAGCGCGCGTAAAGCCCTTCAGCACCCAATGACTGTTGCGACGTTTCTCGATCAGGCCGAAGCGGGAGAAGCGGATCAGGAACTCGCGCACGCTGGTGGTGCCGACGCCGATCTCGCGCGCCAGTTCGAGTTCGTTGATCTGCATGCCGGCTTCGGCGCCGCCGGCGAGCAGCCGACGCATGAACGACCGTTCGATGATCTCGGCCAGCGTGTCTGTCTCTTCCTCGGGGAAGAAATCATCGGGAAGCGGTTCGCGCAGCACCGTCTTGGCGCGCTTGTTCCAGGCGATCAGCCCGGTCTCTTCCATGCGCGCGAGAATGGTGCGCACCGTGGTCCGGCTGACGCCAAGCAAGGTGCCCAGTTCCGGCTCCGAAGGCAGGCTGCGCGTTTCGTCGAGCAGCCGCAGGCAGCGGTTGTAGGCATCCTTGTAGACGTTGTTGCTCTTCGACATCCCTGACCCGTTGCACGCCGTCGCTTGCAGCGGACGGTTTGAAGCGCAATATGACGTTCGCATGGCTCTGAGAAGCGAAATTGCTTCCCGGAACAACCCGGAGACATGCGGAACTCCCCACGAAAAAACAATTGACGCAAAACTGTTTTTTCACGATAAAAGACAATATCTCTAAACAGGCGCGTGTCAATCCGCCCCGCGCAACCCAGGATCACCCAGGAAACCGCCCGTGAACGCCTCCAACTGCATTCTTCTGTCCCCCGCCGACAATGTCGCCGTCGCCAACGGCCGCATCGAGATCGGCACCGCGCTGCCGGGCGGTGCCGTCGCCAGTGCGCTGATCGAGCCCGGCCACAAGGTGGCGATCAAGCCGATCGCCGCCGGCGAGGCCGTGGTGAAATACGCCCAGGCGATCGGTCGCGCGACACAGGACATCGCAGCCGGCGAGCACGTGCATTCGCACAATCTGGTTTTCGAATCCGGCCGCTTGCCGGTCGTGCCGCCGAGCGAGGCCGAGCACGCGACGGAGGCCGACCGCGCCCGCACCTTCATGGGCTATCGCCGCGCCGATGGCCGCGCCGGCACGCGCAACTTCATCGGCATCGTCGCCAGCGTCAATTGCTCGGCCACCGTCTGCCATTCCATCGCCGATACCGCCAACCGCACGCTGTTGCCGAAATACCCCGGCATCGACGGCTTCGTGCCGATCGTGCACGGCCAGGGCTGCGGCATGAGCGGCACCGGCGACGGCATGATGGTGCTGCACCGCACGCTTGCCGGCTATGCCCGCCACCCGAATTTCGGCGGCGTGCTGATGGTCGGCCTCGGCTGCGAGGTCAACCAGCTCACCCTCTACGGCCAGAAGGGCGTCGCTGCCGGCAAGCGCCATTTCAACATCCAGGACGCCGGCGGGTCGCGCAAATCGGTGGAAAAAGCGATGGGCGTGCTGGCCGAGATCGCCGAGGAAGTCGGCCAGTTGAAGCGTGAGCCGATCCCGGTCAGCGAGATCGTCGTCGGCCTGCAATGCGGCGGCTCCGACGGCATGTCGGGTATCACGGCCAATCCGGCGCTGGGCGCGGCTGTCGACATCCTGGCCGGCGTTGGCGGTATCGGCATCCTCTCCGAGACCACGGAAATCTACGGCGCCGAGCATCTGCTTGCCTACCGCGCGGCAACGCCGGAGATCGCGCAGAAGCTCGACGGCTTCGTGAAGTGGTGGGAGGACCACGTCGCCAAGCATGGCGCCTCGATCGACAAC
>NZ_RZPL01000423.1:0-4972 GCF_004022805.1 Mesorhizobium sp. M7A.F.Ca.CA.002.04.1.1
CCTGTGGATGTGGCCGAACGCCCGCATCTCGGTGATGGGCGGCGAACAGGCGGCAACGGTGCTTGCCATGGTCAAACGCGAAGGCATCGAGCGCAAGGGCGGAGAATGGAGCGCCGAGGAAGAGGCGAAATTCAAGAAGCCTATCCTGATGAAATACGAGCATGAGGGCCATCCGCTCTATTCGTCCGCACGCCTCTGGGACGACGGTATCATCGATCCTGCAAAGACGCGCGACGTGCTGGCGCTCAGCCTGTCGGCCGCGCTCAACGCCGAAATCGAGGACACGCGCTTTGGCGTGTTTCGGATGTGAGAATGGACGGTCAACTTCGACAGCCAAACGGCGGAACTATACCGGCAGGCCGTTGCTGCCGTGTGAAAAGGCTGAACTGTATGGACCAAGCGATTGGTCAGTATAGGCGGCTTCGAATCTCAAACAGTGAACTGGCGGGGGGACAAAATATTCGCTACTGTTTATCCAGCATGGGGCAATGGGGACGGGCTGGAAATGAAACTGAAATATTGCCAGGGAACGGCTGCTTCGATACTTTCCGCATTTCTAATATTAACGGCGACCGGCATCAGCTCGGCGGAATCGCTCGCAGGACGCAAGGGAGACGTGCGTTTTCCGCCGACCTTGGGTTCGGGCGAATGCAACGTTGCCTACAAGGGTTACGTCGCGGCGAGCGGCCATTCGGCCTACGCCACAACCTTTTATTCGCGCGTTGTCGACCTCTACATCATCTGCGGGACGAAGCTCAACGCGCCGTCCCAGAAGGCGGCGGAAGAGACGGCGCTGCGCAATTGCCAGGCCGGGTTGACACGGTGGAAGCTCAAGACCGCGAGTGGCGGCTGCGCAATCTCGTCATCGAAATAAGCAACCGGCCGAGACTTTTTTGCGAATGGGGGAAGCAGAATGAAATCCGGGACCTGCAAACGAGCAGCCACCCCCATAGTGGCAGGCTTGCTGATGGTGGCGGCCTCCACCGCTGCCATGGCCGGATCGCTGGCAGGCAGCAAGGGCGACGTGCGCTACCCGGTGACCATTCCTATAGGAACCACCGGGGGCTGCGGGAAGGCCTATGCAGCGTATCTCGCAGCCGCAGGCCATTCGGCTTTCGCGGCGACGCCAATCGTTCCGGCGACCGAGTACTTCGTTTGCGGCGTGAAGCTGAATGCATCGTCACAAAAGGCGGCGGCGGAACTGGCACTGAAATCCTGTCAGGCCAGCAAAAGCAAATACAAGGTTACCGTCGCCGGCGCCTGCAGCATCGCCGCGTCCAAATAGACCGGAAAGCGCCCGGTTTTTCTCCTTGGGGAAGACAAAATGAAATCCACGAATTCCAAGCGAACAGCCATGGCGATATTGGCTGTATTGCTGGTGTTCGCAGCATCCGGAGCGGGCATGGCCGGCTCACTGGCGGGAAGCGAGGGAGACAAGCGTTTCCCGCCGTACCTGCCGCGAAATCCCAAGGATCCCTGCACCAAGGCCTACAAGGCCTATGTCGCGGCCGGTGGCCATTCAGCGTACGCAACCACTCCCTACGCACGGATAATGTCGTCGTACATAGTTTGCGGCGGCCACCTCAACGCACCATCTCAAAAGACGGCCGAAGAGTTGGCGATGAAATCCTGTCAGTCCACCCGCGGCCACTACAAAGTCACGACCGGCGGCAGTTGCGAGATCGCGGCCTCGAAGTAGGTACAGCCGACCGCAAGGTAGAGCACTTCCCTGGTAAGGGAGAGGTTTACTCCGAGGGCTTAAAAGGCTCGCGAGACAGCACCCCCCTCTGTCCTGCCGGTCAGAGGGGGGTGTTCAAGCGCCATGCTTCCCATGGACTTCGAACCTTACATGCGGAGGCTCCATGTTCGCCAAGATCCTGATCGCCAACCGCGGCGAGATCGCTTGCCGTGTCATCCGTACGGCTCGGAAGCTGGGCGTGCGTACCGTCGCCATCTATTCGGATGCCGACGCAAAATCCCTGCATGTCGAGATGGCCGACGAGGCGGTGCATATCGGCGCCTCGCCCGTCGGCGAAAGCTATCTGCGCGGCGACAAGATCATCGCGGCGGCCCTGGCAACGGGTGCGCAAGCCATTCATCCCGGCTACGGCTTCCTGTCGGAAAATCCCGATTTCGTCGACCAGGTGACAGCGGCGGGGCTTATTTTCATCGGCCCATCCGCGGCCTCTATCCGTGCCATGGGGCTGAAGGACGCCGCCAAGCGGCTGATGGAAAAGGCCGGCGTGCCGGTCGTGCCGGGCTATCATGGCGAGGCGCAGGAGATCGTGCTGCTTGCCTCCAAGGCGCGCGAGATCGGCTATCCAGTGCTGATCAAGGCGCGCGCCGGCGGCGGCGGCAAGGGCATGCGCCGGGTCGAGCATCCCGATGAGTTTTCCGAGGCGTTGTCCAGCGCACGGCGCGAGGCGAAAGCCGCGTTCGGCGACGACCGTGTGCTGGTCGAAAAATATGTCGACAAGCCGCGCCATGTCGAAGTGCAGGTCTTCGGCGACAATTTGGGCAATGTCGTGCATCTCTACGAGCGCGATTGCTCGGCGCAGCGCCGCCACCAGAAGGTGATCGAGGAATCGCCGGCGCCCGGCATGACGCCCGCTTTGCGCAAGGCGATGACGGAGGCGGCAGTGAAGGCCGCCAAGGCGATCAATTATTCAGGCGCCGGCACCATCGAGTTCATCGTCGATGCCTCGCAGGGCCTGAAGGCCGACCGCTTCTGGTTCATGGAGATGAACACCCGTCTGCAGGTCGAGCACCCGGTCACCGAAATGGTCACCGGCACCGACCTGGTCGAGTGGCAGTTGCGGGTCGCGTCAGGCGAAAAGCTGCCCAAGACGCAAAGCGAGATCGCGCTCGTCGGCCATGCCTTCGAGGCGCGCATCTATGCCGAGGACGCGGCAAAAGGGTTCCTGCCGGCGACCGGTACGCTGCATCATCTGAAATTTCCGGATGCGGCCCCGCAAGGCGCCACGATTCGCATCGAGACTGGCGTGCGAGCGGGTGACGCCATCTCGCCCTATTACGACCCGATGATTGCCAAGCTGGTCGTCCACGCAACGGACAGGCAGGCGGCTCTGGAGGCGCTTGGCGCGGCGCTATCCCGGACCGAGATCGCCGGCTCGACCGTCAACACCGCCTTTCTTGCCGCTCTCGCCGCCGATCCGGATTTCGCCGCAGGCGATGTTGACACCAGCCTGATCGCCAGGCACCAGACGGCGCTGACCGAGGTCGCGCCGCCGACCGGCGAAACCATCGCTGCCGCGGCCGTTGCGGCCTCCGGCGCCGGAGCATCGCCGTCACCCAACGATCCGTGGTCGTCGCTTGCCGGTTATGCGCATTTCCACAGCGTGGCGCGACGCACACGTTTGAAGTTTGGCGAAGACGAAATCGTGGCGAAAGTTTCGGTGCGGCATGACGGGCGGTTCCAGGTGACGCTGGACAAGCCCTATGACGACACCAATTCGCATGATTTTCGCTCAACACCACGCCTCGCCCGCTGGCCAGGCCACATCACCCTGTTCGAAGGCGCCGTCGGCTACACCTTTACGGTGCCGGACCCGCTCGCACGAGCCGACGAGGCAGCGGCGGGTTCAGGCAGCCTGCGCGCGCCGATGCCGGGACTGGTCAAGCTGGTGCGCGTGGGAAAGGGCGATGCCGTGATCAAGGGTCAACCGCTGCTGATCCTGGAGGCGATGAAGATGGAACACACCATCGCCGCGCCGCATGACGGCGTGATCGCCGAGATCGCCACCGAGGGCGTGCAGGTGACCGACGGGACGGTGCTGGTACGGTTCGTCGAGGAACAAGCCGCTTCGGCCGCTGTAGCCAGCTGACGGTTCGAAAGGCAGACTACAGGGCAAACAAGAAAATGGCCGGGGACGACCCCGGCCATTTCCCTATGCTATTCAGTCGCCGGGCCGGCGATTACTGCGCGATCGGCGCATATTTTCCGTCATGCCACTGGTTGATGTCGTAGCTGGCATTCTTGAGATCGCCCTTCTCGTCGAAGGTGACATTACCGACGACGGTGCTGATCGGCGTGCCGTTCTTCAGCGCCTCGGCAACCTTGGCCGGATCGTCGCTGCCGGCACGCTTGATGCCTTCGGCGAATGCCTGGATGGTGGCGTATGAGAACAGCGTGAAGCCCTCCGGCACGAAACCGCCGGCCTTGATCTTCTCGACGGCTGCCTTGGCTTCCGGCTTTGCCTGCGGATCCGACGGGAAGACGAACATGGTGCCCTCGCCGGCCGGGCCAGCGACCTGCCAGAATTCCGGCGAGGCGATGGAGTCCGGCATGATCAGCTGGAACTTCAGGTTCTGTTCCGCCGACTGACGCAGGATCAGGCCAGCTTCAGGATGGTAGCCGCCGAAATAGACGACGTCGGCTTTCAAGTCCTTGAGCTTGGTAACGAGAGCCGAATAGTCCTTCTCGCCAGCGTTGATGCCGTCATAGTAGACCTCCTTGAGGCCGCCGGCATTCATCGTTGCCCTGACGGCGTCAGCCACGCCCTGTCCGTAGGCGCTCTTGTCGTGCAGGACGACGACATTCTTGCCGGCGAACTTCTTGGCGATCCATGGGCCGATGAAGGCGCCCTGCGCATCGTCACGCGTATAAAGGCGCATGATCGTCGGCCAGCCGGCCTTGGCGGCCGCGTCGGTCAGCACCGGGTTGGAAGAAGCCGGGCTCATCATCAGCGCGCCGGCTTCGGCATAGACGGCCGAGGCCGGAATGCTCGAACCCGAGCAGGCATGGCCGTCGATGAACTTGACGCCATCGGCGACGACGCGGTTGGCAACCGACACCGCCTGCTTGGGATCGCACTGGTCGTCTTCGATATCAAGCTTGATCATCGACCCGTTGACGCCGCCAGCGGCGTTGATCGCATCGGCAGCGGCCTGTGCGCCCTGCTTGAACTGATCGCCGATGGTGGCGAGCTGTCCGGTCATCGGGCCGATCACC
>NZ_RZPL01000424.1:0-4963 GCF_004022805.1 Mesorhizobium sp. M7A.F.Ca.CA.002.04.1.1
GCGTTTGATGGCCGATTCTGACCAAATCGTGACGCCTGCTGATCTAGCCGGCGAATGTTTCATGACTGTGCCGACATGTTTAATAAAATGTTTCAGTGCATCATTACCTGTGACCCAGCGACGGTTTTGCCGAAACTTGCGACTTGACGGCAACACAAGCCAAGGCGATAAAGCCGCCCATGAAAACGTCTTTCGCCATTTGTGGCATTTGCATTATTGGCTAGCCTCGCGCTGGTCCGGACGTTTTCGCCTCATCTCTCCCCAGATTGGACAAACGCCCCGGCCAGCAGGCTGGAGCCTGATTTGCGTTCGCGCAGGGCTGGCTTCGTCGAATTGAGTTCTGAACCGGGAAGGCACGAATGTCCGACGCATCGCAGGGCCTGCGCCTCTACAACACGCTGACGCGGACGAAAGAGGATTTCGTCCCGATCGATCCGCTGAACGTGCGCATGTATGTCTGCGGCCCGACCGTCTACGACTTTGCTCATATCGGCAATGCCAGGCCGGTGATCGTCTTCGACGTGCTGTTCCGCTTGCTGCGCCATCTCTATGGGCAGACGCACGTCACCTATGTGCGCAACATCACCGACGTAGACGACAAGATCAATGCGCGCGCTTTGCGCGATTTCGGCGGCGAGATCGCTTCCGGCACGCTGTCGTTGAATGAGGCGATCAGGCGGGTCACCGAAAAGACCGCCGACCAGTTCCACAGCGACGTGGCGGTTCTCGGCTGCCTGGAGCCGACGGTCGAGCCGCGCGCCACCGAATTCGTCGAGCCCCGTGCCGACGGCAAGGTTGACATGATCACCTTGATTCAAAGCCTGATCGAACGCGGCCATGCCTATGTTGCTGCGGGCGAAGTCCTGTTCGACACGGCGTCGATGCCCGACTACGGCCAGCTGTCGAAGCGCAATCTCGACGAGCAGCAGGCCGGTGCTCGCGTCGCCGTCGACGCGCATAAGAAAAATCCCGGCGATTTTGTCCTCTGGAAGTTGTCGTCACCGGAGGAGCCGGGCTGGAATTCGCCATGGGGCAGGGGTCGGCCGGGCTGGCACATCGAGTGCTCGGCGATGTCGGCCGCCTATCTCGGCGAGGTCTTCGACATCCATGGCGGCGGCCTCGACCTGATCTTCCCGCACCATGAAAACGAGATCGCCCAGTCGCGTTGCGCCCATGGCACCGAAATGATGGCCAACATCTGGATGCACAACGGCTTCCTGCAGGTCGAAGGGCAGAAAATGTCGAAGAGCCTCGGCAACTTCTACTCGATCAACGAACTCCTGGAGACCGAGACCTTCGGCGGCCGCAAATGGCCGGGCGAGGTGCTGCGGCTGGCGATGCTGATGACGCATTATCGCGAGCCGATCGACTTTTCCGTGCGCAAGCTGGAAGAGGCCGAGAACACCCTGCGAAAATGGAAGCGGGGGGCCGACCTCGCGCCGACGGCGGCGGGACAGGTGCCCGTGGAGATCATTGACGCCTTGTCGGACGATCTCGCCACCTATGCCGCCTTCCAGGTCCTGACCCAGTTGGCCGGCGAGGCAATGGACGGCAACGATGCCGCTGCATCGCTGAAGGCGTCGCTGCTGTTCCTCGGCTTCGACGTCGCGTCGGCGAAGGTTGATGAAGGCCACGTCGGCAAGGCCATCGCCAAGCGTCTCGCGTTCATCGCCGCCAAGAGCTGGGCCGAAGCCGACCGCATCCGCGACGACCTGCTGGCCCAGGGGATACAGTTGAAGGACGGCAAGGATCCGGTCACAGGCGAACGCATCACCACCTGGGAGGTAAAAAGATGATCGATCATCTCGGCATCAACGTTGCCGATTTCGACGCTTCGAAGGCTTTCTATGACAAGGCGATGGCGCCGCTTGGTGCCGCGCTGTTGTATATGGTGCCGCTGGAGTACACCGGCGGTAAAAAGGTCGGTGGCTACGGTCGCGATCGGCCGGTATTCTGGCTGCAGGAAGGCAAGGATGGTCAGAAGGCCCATCAGCACGTCGCCTTCACCGCGCGCAGCCGCGCCGAGGTCGAAGCCTTCTATGCTGCGGCGCTTGCCGCCGGCGGCAAGGACAATGGCGGGCCGGGCCTGCGCCCGCACTATCACCCGGACTACTATGGCGCCTTCGTCCTCGATCCCGACGGCAACAACGTCGAGGCCGTCTGCCATGCGCCGGAGTGATCAGCGATGAGCCTCGACAACCGACCGATCTATACCGGCGGCTGCCAGTGCGGCGCGGTGCGCTTTCGCGTTGAAGGCGCTTTGGGCGACGCTTCGGTCTGCCATTGCCGCATGTGCCAGAAGGCGTTCGGCGCGTTCTACGCGCCGCTGGTTTCGGTGCGTGGCGCCAGGCTCGACTGGACGCGCGGCGAGCCGAAATACTTCCGTTCGTCCAACCATGTCGATCGCGGTTTTTGCGCCGATTGCGGCACGCCGCTGACCTTCACCGCGCCGGACGGGGTTGGCCTCGCCATCGGTGCGTTCGACAATCCAGCGGAGATCGTGCCGCTGATTCAATGGGGGATCGAGGCAAAGCTGCCCTATGTCGACTCGATCCCGCAACTGCCGGGCGAGGACACCATGGCCGACATGTCGTCGGCCTCCTATCTGGCCGATCTCGTTTCCTACCAGCACCCCGACCACGACACCGAACAATGGCCGCCAAAGGAAAGATCATGACCGATCAGGTAAGAACCGGCGGCTGCCAGTGTGGCGCCGTGCGCTTCCGCGTTCATGGAGCGCTCGGCCGTCCGTCCATCTGCCATTGCCGCATGTGCCAGAAGCAGTTCGGCTCGTTCTTCGGCGCGCTGGTCACGGTGCCCAGAGATGGCGTCGAATGGACCCATGAAGAGCCGAGTTACTTCCAGTCGTCGGTCAACATCGATCGTGGTTTCTGCGCCCGCTGCGGCACGCCGCTGACATATCGGCAGCCCGGCGGGCTGGAAATCGCGATCGGTGCCTTCGACGACCGTTCGGACCTGGCACCGCAGATCCAGGTCAACTATGCCGCGCGGTTGCCCTGGGTGGAGACGATCTTCGATCAGCCCGTCCACCAGGATCCTGATTATTACAACAGGCAGGAATCCATCATCTCCTTCCAGCACCCAGACCATGAAACGCCGGACTGGCCGACCAAAGGTTTACAACTATGAGCAGTCAATTGCGTACGCTTTATCCCGAGATCGAGGCGTTCGATTCCGGCATGCTCGATGTCGGCGACGGCCACCAGGTCTACTGGGAGCGTTCCGGCACTAAAGGCGCCAAGCCGGCGGTGTTCCTGCATGGCGGGCCGGGCGGCACCATTTCGCCAAAACACCGGCGGCTGTTCGACCCGAAGCTCTACGATGTCATCCTGTTCGACCAGCGTGGCTGCGGAAAATCGACGCCCAACGCCTCGCTCGAAGCCAATACGACATGGCACCTGGTCGCCGACATCGAACGGCTGCGCGAAATGGCCGGCTTCGACAAATGGCTGGTGTTCGGCGGCTCCTGGGGGTCGACGCTTGCGCTCGCCTACGCCGAGACCCACCCAGAACGCGTCAGCGAACTGGTGGTGCGCGGCATCTACACGCTGACGCGTGCGGAACTGGAATGGTACTATCAGTTCGGCGTCTCGGAAATGTTCCCGGACAAATGGGAGCGCTTCCTGGCGCCGATCCCGGAGGCCGAGCGCAGCGACATGATGGTCGCCTATCGCAAGCGGCTGGTCGGCACGGATCGAAAGGCGCAGATCGAGGCGGCCCGCGCCTGGAGCCTGTGGGAAGGCGAAACGATCACGCTGTTGCCGGAGCCTGAGACAAGCGGTCCGTTTGGGCAGGACGACTATGCCGTCGCGTTCGCCCGCATCGAGAACCACTATTTCGTCCATGCCGGCTGGCTGGAAGAGGGACAATTGCTGCGCGACGCGCACAGGCTGAGCGACATCCCCGGCACCATCGTCCATGGCCGCTACGACATGCCATGCCCGGCGCGCTATGCCTGGGCGCTGCACAAGGCCTGGCCAAAGGCGGATTTCCATCTGATCGAGGGCGCCGGCCATGCTTATTCGGAGCCGGGTATCCTCGACCGGCTGATCCGCGCGACGGACAAGTTTGCAGGCAAATGACCATGACCCGCGAGCGCCTCTATCTCTTCGACACCACATTGCGCGATGGCCAGCAGACGCCGGGCATCGACTTTTCCGTCGAGGACAAGATCGCCATCGCAAAACTGCTTGACGCTTTTGGCCTCGACTATGTCGAAGGCGGCTATCCCGGCGCCAACCCGACCGACACCGCCTTCTTCCAGGAGAAGCGCACGGAGCGCGCCAAATTCGTCGCCTTCGGCATGACCAAGCGGGCAGGGGTGTCGGCGTCCAACGATCCCGGCCTAGCGTCTCTTGTGCAATCGAAATCGGATGCCATCTGCTTCGTCGCCAAGAGCTGGGACTACCACGTCCGTGTCGCGCTCGGCTGCACCAATGAGGAGAACCTCGATGCCATCAAGGCCTCCGTCGAGGCGGCGATCGCCGCCGGCAAGGAGGCATTGGTCGACTGCGAGCATTTCTTCGATGGCTTCAAGGCCAATCCCGACTATGCGCTGGCCTGCGCCAGGACCGCCTATGATGCCGGGGCGCGTTGGGTGGTGCTGTGCGACACCAATGGCGGCACGCAGCCATCGGAAGTCCGCGCCATCGTCGAGAAGGTTATTTTATCAGGCATTTCAGGCGATCATCTCGGCATCCATGCCCATGACGACACCGGCCAGGCCGTGGCGAATTCCCTCGCCGCTGTCGAGGCTGGCGTGCGCCAGATCCAGGGCACGCTCAACGGCATCGGGGAGCGCTGCGGCAACGCCAATTTGATCTCGATCGTGCCAACGCTGGCGCTAAAGCCGGCCTTCGCCGATCGTTTCGAAACTGGCATTTCGGCTGAGGCGCTGACAGGCATTTCCAGGTTGTCGCGCGCATTCGCCGAACTCCTGAAC
>NZ_RZPL01000425.1:0-4958 GCF_004022805.1 Mesorhizobium sp. M7A.F.Ca.CA.002.04.1.1
CAGCTACGGCGTGAAGCTGGTCTCGACCACCAATCCGATCAACGATCCGACCGATCTGGAAAACATCTTCCTGAAGACGGCAGACGGACGTTTCGTGCCGATGTCGACCATCGCCACGCTGACCGAACGTGCCGTACCGCCATCGCTGTCGCGCGAACAGCAGCAGCCCTCGGTGGCCATCACCTCCAACCTCAGTGGCGACTTCGCGCTTGGCGACGCGCTCACCCGCGCCGAGGAGATCGCCACGCCGCTGCTGCCTGCGGGCAGCCGCATCCTGCCTCTGGCCGAGGCGGCGACGCTGGGCGAAACCAACAGCGCCATGATCACCATTTTCGGCTTCGCGCTGGTCATCATCCTTTTGGTGCTGGCCGCCCAGTTCGAAAGTTTCGTCAGTGCCGTCATCATCATGGCGACGGTGCCGCTCGGACTGGCCTGCGCGATTTTCGCGCTTCTGCTCTCGGGCACCAGTCTCAACGCCTACAGCCAGATCGGCCTGGTGCTTTTGGTTGGCGTCATGGCCAAGAACGGCATCCTGATCGTCGAATTCGCCAACCAGCTGCGCGATCGCGGGCTTGGCGTGCGCGAAGCGATCGAGCAGGCCTCGATCATCCGCGTGCGGCCGGTGATGATGACGATGATCTGCACCGTGCTCGGCGGCTTGCCGCTGGTGCTGGCGAGCGGCGCCGGTGCCGAGGCGCGCGTCGCGCTCGGCTGGGTTATCGTCGGCGGCCTGGGGTTGGCCACCGTCTCGACGCTGTTCCTGACGCCGGTCGCCTATCTCCTGCTTGGCCGCTTCGTGACGCCGAAGACCCATGAGGAAGCGCGACTGAAGCGCGAGTTGGAGGAAGCCGCCTACACCAATGTGGAACCGGCGGAGTAAAGAAATCCAGGGAAAAGTGTGTAGCGGTTTTCCGTCCGGAATTTCGTAAGAAAAATAGTTCCGCCTATCTCAAGAACCGGCCTTCGATCGACCAGCGCGCGGCGAGGAAATTCAGCACCGCCGCCACCACGACACCGGCGATCTTTGCCGGCCACACTCCGGCGATGCCGGCAAACAGCGCGATGGAGAGGCTGGAGACGCCGAGCGAAATCAGCCCTCCAAGCGAGGCGAAGCGAAGGAATGCGTCACGCAGCCGGATGGCTCGATTGCGCTCGAACGACCAGAAGCCGTTCGCCGCGAAGGAAAAGGTGACGGCGATGAACCAGGCAGCAACGTTGGCCGGCAGCGGCGAAGCACCGAGCTTGAGCAGCAGGAAGAAGCTGGCAAGGTCGATGGCCGTGTTCGCCAGTCCGACAATGGCAAAGCGGACGATCTTGTTGCCGGTCGAACGCGGGGGCCGCTCGGCGTCGTTCATCCCCTGCCATCCATGATTGCGACATTGGCGCGGGCCAGGCTGGCTCCGAACGCGTCCGATGCCAGGGCCGCGAATTCGACCTCGCGCACACCTTGCATCGTGTCGCGCGCGCGCAGCGTCTCGTCGACATGGCCGGGATGGCACATGAACAGCCCTTGTTCCGGCAACCCTTCGACGGCGGCCTGCAGAACCGCAGTGAACTTTTCGGGCTGCCGCCAGTCATAGATGCCGGCGAGCGGCTGGAAAACGATGAAGCCGGCGCGCTGCATCGAACGGTTGAACCCGGCAGCGAGCGCGGCAATCGCGGCGACCTTCGACCCTGCGGCCAGCGCCGGGCCGCCGCGTAGGGCCGGCCTGTCGGCGCCTTCTGGAAACCGCGCGCGCAGCCATGTGCGCACGACGGGAAGGAAATGCACATGCTGATGCCCGTCGACGAAATCGGGGCGGCGGCCAAGCGCCTCGACGAAGCGGCTGTACTGGGCGTCAAGCTCGGCATGAACATGGCGCTCGTCGATGCGGCCGCGCAGAACAGGCAAGGCCAGTGCGCGGAGCGGTGGCAGCCGGCCTTCCGGCGCCAGGTTCGACCGGCCGGTAATGGTCAACTGGTCGGTCAAGGTGAGATGCAGCCCGACCGCGGCCCGGCCGCACAGCGGTTTTATGCGCGCTGCCTCCGCTTCCCATTCCGGAAAGCCGGTCATGCAGCTGGTGCCGGTCAGGCGGCCGCGATCGAGCAGGTCGAGAATCGCGGCGGAAACGCCGGGCGCCAGGCCGTAATCGTCGGCGATCAGGCGGATGCGCCGCGTCATCTGTTCGAAGTGCCTGGCTCCGGCCGATCGGCGGGGGCCACGCTGCGCACGACGTCGCGCACGAGATAGACCGGGCGATCCTTGCTCTCGCTGAGCGTGACCCAGACGTATTCGCCGATCAGGCCAAGCAAGGTCAGGTTGAGGCCGCCGAGCAGGACGACGGCAACCAGCAGGCTGGGGTAGCCCGGAACGGCAATGCCGTAGAAGATCACCTCGAAGAGCACCTTGGCGCCATAGAGCGCACCGGCCAACGCCGCGAGCAGCCCGCTGAGGCTGATGAGACGCAAGGGAATGACGGAAAAGGAAGTAAAACCTTCGAGCGAGAAGGCGATCAGGTTGAGCCGGCTCCATTTCGACGTGCCGCTGGCGCGGCCTTCCGGCGAATAGGGCAACGCCTTCTGGCGAAAGCCGGCCCAGGCAAACAGGCCCTTGTTGAAGCGCCGCTTGTCGCGCAGGCTGGTCAGCGCGCGCGCCACGGCGCCGCGCATGACGCGAAAGTCGCCGGCATTTTCGGGAATATCGAAACGCTGGCTCGAGTTGATCAGGCTGTAGAAAAGCCGTGCAAGCTGGCTGCGCCGCCAGCTCGCCTCGCGGCGGTCGTTCTGCGCATAGACGACGTCGATGTCCGGATGGTCCACCAGCTCGGCGATCAGCTTCAGGCTGATGTCCAGGGAATGCTGGAGGTCGGCGTCCATGATCAGCACCATGTCGCCGCGCGACTGGTCGAGGCCGGCGAGCACCGCGACTTCCTTGCCGAAATTGCGGCTGAGGCGCACGATCTCCCACGACCCCGTCAGCGCTTGCGAAAACCGCACGGCGCCATCGTCACGACTGCCGTCATCGACCAGGATCTTGTGTACGGTCATGCCGAAGCGTTGTGCCACGGCCACTTCGAGCTCGCCCAGCAGGCGCGCGAAGGCCGATGCCGATGCCGCCTCGTTGAAGAACGGTGCGACGATATCGAGGCTCGGCCGCAACTCAACCATTGGCGACTCCCGCATTCACCACCTTTTCCCGTGCCTTGGCCCAGAACCACCAGATCAGCGAACCGGCGATAAAAGTGACGGCGACCGGCCGGAACCAGGGGAAGAGGAAATCGTGCACATGGCGCTCGACGCCGCTCAACCCGGTCACGAACAGCGTCGTCGACAGCACCGAGGCAAGGACGCCGCCCCGTTCTTCACGCCACAACAGGGCGATGGCAAGACCGGCTGGTACCGCGATCATGGCAAAGGTGTTTGGCTCGACGCGCGGGTTGAAGACGCACATGTAGAAAGTGGCTGTCAGGAAGATCGCCAGCGCCGCCTTTCCCTGTTCGAGCCTGCGGTCGAACCAGATGACGGCAGAAAGCGTAAACAGGGCCATGACCATGCGCACGATCGTTGCGCCGAATTCCGGTATCGGCAGTCCTATCGTGGTGAACGGTGCCGTGAAATCGGTGGGCACGAAATGGCTGGTGTTGTCGACGGCCATGGAGGTCAGCATCTGGATGAAGACACGATGCTGATCGTTGAGATAGCCGGCGGGAGCAAAAGCGTAAGGCAGTGCCAGCACGAACAGCAGCGCCAGCACCAGCACCGGTATCAGCCGGAGCCGAAGGGCTCCTACCAACAACAGCATTATGATCGCGGTCGGCTTGGCGATGATGGCAAGCGAAGCCCAGAAGAACGTCTCCGCCCGCCGCCCTTCCAGCGCCGACAGGGTGAGAAGCCAGCAAGCGCCGGTCAAAAGGATCGTCGCCTGGCCGTTGCGGATCGCCCCCACCGCCATCGGCAAAGCGAGGAAAAGACCGAAAGAAAGCAGCCATGTCAGTTCGCCGCCGCCGAGCTTGCGCACCTGCCGCATCGCGGCGTAGGTCAGCACCGCAAAGCCAATGGAATGCCAAACCAAGCCGCCCAGATGCGGACCAAGCTTGACTATTGGAGTGTAGAGCGCGGCAAAGGCCGGCGCGTAGAGATACCCCATCTCGGACTGGGTGTCGTAGAGCGGCAGACCGGCCTGAAGCGCCACGCTGCCGTCGATATAGGCCTGCCATACCGTCCGCGTGTGCGGTGACCACAGGACCAGGGCAAGAACGACCAGGAACGCTCCGATCCACAGGCCAAACCCCAAACGGTCGAAAACCGGCTTGGAAATCGTCATCAAGGCGCTCCACACAATCCCGGAACTGGATCAGTCCAGCCTGTCCCGGCATTCGATGGCGGCGGCATATCACGGACGAAGTGGCGTGGCATAGGGGGCTGACGAACGTCAGGGCCGCACCTCCTTCGCCTCGAATATGCGTTCCCACCTTCATGGCTGCCGTCCGAGGCTGGCGACCTGACTAATCGTCAGTGAATTCGGGCAAACGAAAATAGGGGTTGCGCGGATCAAAGGGATATTTCGGCTCGCCCTTACCAGCAAGAACAGCCCCCGGAATCAGCACGCCTTTCGGCCCGAACTGATAGTCGATGCCGGCACAGAGGTGAGCGAGATCCTGGTAGTTGAAACTGCGCAACGCACTGCCACCTTCAAATGCAGCTGTTTTGAGTTGCTCAGGCATGAGCGGCCCGATCATCCTGTCGCGATAGGCTTTGATCTTGGCCTTGTTGAGTCTGGAGGCCTGACATTCGGCGCCGACGACCCGCGCCAGCATGATGTTCCTGACCGCAGTCCCGGCAGGATCATCCAGCGGGGCCGAATATTTCTTGAGAAAGTAATTCGTACCGGGATCGTTCGTCATCGCCTTGCGCCAAAACGGCGGGAACTTTTCGGCAGCCTGTTCTCACAAGCAGCCCCTTTTTTGCAGTAACTGGAC
>NZ_RZPL01000426.1:0-4957 GCF_004022805.1 Mesorhizobium sp. M7A.F.Ca.CA.002.04.1.1
GGCTTCGTCGTGCTGTCGGCGATGCTCTACAACCGGCACCGCTTCGGCGCGCAGGTGAGGGTGGTCGGCGACAATCCAGACAGCGCCCAGCAGATGGGCATCGACGTCAAGCGTGTGCGGGTGAAAGTGTTCGTCTTCGTCGGCATCGGCGCGGCCATCGCCGGCACCTTCTCGGTGATGATCAACTTCACCTGGTGGCCGACCGCCGGCGACGGCTATCTCCTGCCGGTGCTGGCCTCGGTGTTCGTCGGCGGCACGCCGACCTGGGGCGGCATCGGCACCGTCGTCGGCGGCGCCATCGGCGCGGTTACCGTGTCCTTCATCCAGACCGGCGTCGTGGCGGCGGGATTAAGCGGTTTCTATGTGCAGTTCTTCAACGGGCTGATCATCATCCTGTCGCTGCTGGGGCACAAATGGAATCAGGCGCGGTATCGGTGAGGGGCTGTTTCGTTGGCGGACCGCATGCCTTGACGATTGGCGTAGACATCAATCACTTCGTCATCCACGGGTCTGCGCCGCGTCGCTACCCTCCTTGCTTCGCCCGTGGATGACGAAGGTGAGGCTTCCGCGGGGAAAACGCCATCTTCACACCGCGGCGACAAACCCGTCCAGCACGCGTTTCTGGCCGGCTTTGTCGAAGTCGATGGTCAGCTTGTTGCCTTCGATGGCCGAGATGTTGCCGTTGCCGAATTTCTGGTGGAAGACACGGTCGCCGACGTTGAAGGCGGACGGCTTGTCGGAGACGGATTTGGCGACCAGTTCGCCGTCGATGGTGCGGCCCTTGACCGAGGTGCGGCCGGCGCCGTAGCCGCTGTCCGTCTCGCCGTAGCCGATGCGCTCGACCTGGTGGCCGGAGCGCGAACCCCAGTTGCGGTCGGTCGCCTCGGTGCGGTTGGCCTGCGCCCGCTGCCAGCCCGGCGTCGCATAGGTGTTGGAGAAGGCGCCGGATTTTTCGCTGTCGGCGCCGACATTGTCGAAGCGCGAGGCGCCATAGGGGTTCTGCCGTCCTGCGCCCTGGCCGCCGCGGCCGGAGGCAAAGGAACCGCCGCCATAGGAATTGCCGTAGCCGCCGTAGGAGTTGCCGCTTTCAGCGACCTCGACATGGGCGTTCGGCAATTCCTCGAGGAAACGCGACGGGATCGTCGACTGCCACAGGCCATGGATCTGGCGGTTGGAGACAAACCAGATATGCAGGTTCTTCTTGGCCCGCGTCAGGCCGACATAGGCGAGGCGGCGCTCTTCCTCCAGCCCGGAGCGGCCGCCTTCGTCGAGCGCGCGCTGATGCGGGAACAGGCCTTCCTCCCAGCCGGGCAGGAAGACGGTCTCGAATTCGAGGCCCTTGGCCGAATGCAGCGTCATGATCGAGACGGCGTCGAGCCCGGCATTCTGTTCGGCGTCCATGACCAGCGCGACGTGCTCGAGGAAGGAGCGCAGCGATTCGTACTCCTCCATCGAGCGGATCAGCTCTTTCAGGTTCTCCAGCCGGCCGGGGGCTTCCACCGAGCGGTCGTTCTTCCACATGTCCGTGTAGCCGCTCTCTTCGAGAATGGTCTCGGCGAGTTCGGTGTGCGGCGTGGTTTCCAGCGCCTTCTGCCAGCGCTCGAAATTGGCCGCCACTTCGCGCAAGGCGGCGCGCGGCTTCGGCTTCAACTCGTCGCTTTCGGCGAGCTTGGCGGCGGCCTCCAGCATAGGGATGCGCAGCGCACGGGCGGTGTCGTGGATCTGGCGGATGGTGGCTTCGCCCAAGCCGCGCTTGGGCACATTGACGATGCGCTCGAAAGCGAGGTCGTCGGCGCCCTGCGCGACGACACGGAAGAAAGCCATGGCGTCGCGGATTTCCAGGCGCTCGTAGAAGCGCGGGCCACCGATGACGCGGTAGTTGAGGCCGAGTGTGATGAAGCGATCCTCGAAGGCCCGCATCTGGAAGGATGCACGGACAAGAATAGCCATGTCGTTGAGATTGTGCTTCTGGCGCTGATAGGCCTCGATGGTCTCGCCGATGGCGCGGGCTTCTTCTTCGGAATCCCAGGCGGCGTGGACATTGACCTTGCCATCCTCGGGATCGTTGCGATCCGTGAACAGCGTCTTGCCGAAGCGGCCCTCATTGTGGGCGATGAGGTGGGAGGCGGCACCAAGGATGTGCGCGGTCGAGCGGTAGTTGCGCTCCAGCCGGATGATGGTGGCGCCGGGAAAATCCTTGTCGAAACGCAGGATGTTGTCGACCTCGGCGCCGCGCCAGCCATAGATGGATTGGTCGTCATCGCCGACGCAGCAGATGTTTACGGTGGCGCGGGTTTCGGCCGAAGAGCGCCCAATCTCCCCCTCAAGGGGGGAGATCGGCTTGCCTTGAGGCCTTTGCGCCAACAGCCGCAGCCACATGTACTGGGCGGTGTTGGTGTCCTGGTACTCGTCGACGAGGATGTACTTGAAGCGCTTATGGTATTCCTTCAGCACGTCCGGATTGGCGCGGAAGATGCGGATCGGGTGGCAGAGCAGGTCGCCGAAATCGCAGGCGTTCAGCGTCTTCAGCCGCTCCTGATAGGCCTTGTAGAGTTCGCGGCCCTTGCCGTTGGCGAAGGCGCGCGCGTCGCCCTCGGCAATGTCGGCGGGGCCTTGCCCCTTGTTCTTCCAGCCGTCGATCATCTGGGCGAACTGCTTGGCCGGCCAGCGCTTGTCGTCCAGACCTTCGGCCTGGATCAGCTGCTTGATCAGCCGCACGACGTCGTCGGTGTCGAGGATGGTGAAGTCGGAGCGCAGGCCGGCGAGTTCGGCATGTCTGCGAAGCAGCTTCACTCCAATCGAGTGGAAGGTGCCGAGCCACGGCATGCCCTCTACATTGTCTTCGCCGATCAGCACGCCGATGCGGATCTTCATCTCGCGCGCGGCCTTGTTGGTGAAGGTCACCGCGAGGATCTGCGACGGAAACGCCTTGCCGGTGGCGAGGATGTGGGCGATGCGGGTCGTGAGCACGCGGGTCTTGCCGGTGCCGGCGCCGGCCAACACCAGAACCGGGCCCTCCGTTGTTTCAACAGCTAGCCGCTGCTCCGGGTTGAGGCCCTTCAGATAGTCGGGTGCGTTGTTGTGTCCGCTGCGGGCAGCCATGGCGCGCGCGGCGATACCCGACGGGGCCGAGGGCCGCGCATTGGGTTCGTCGAAAAAGGGCATGTCTTCGGAAAAGCCGGACATCGCCCCGAATGTAGTGATTCGGTGGCGAAAGACCAGAACTGTCTACGTTTTGTTCCGCTAAAGTGCTGGTGGCAAGGATGTACGGGCTGTTCAGGCCTTGCGGTAGCCGAGAGCGACGAAAAATCGCTGCCCTAACGAACGCGCCTCATCGGTCATCACGGCGCCGAGTGCCGTCTGCATCCGGTCGTAGTAATGGCTGCCCGCAGGGGACGCGAGAAATGCCGCGTAAAGCCTGAGATCGTCGAGCGACAAGTCACGATAGGCGAAAGCATTTCCTTCCATGATCCCCTTTTCGGCTTTTTCACGAAGGTTGCCGGCCTGCTTATGCACCAGCACCATTATCTGCTGATCCGATAAAGGCTGCCCGGCTGCCGCGAGCATTCCCGAAACCATCGCATAGCCCATGTTCAATGCGATCGCTTCAGCCATGTCCACGGCGCTGGTATCGTCGACGATTTTCCGGTACAGCGCGAGCCGTGCCGGATCTCCCGCCTGAAGTCCTCCAAGGATTTTCGGACCTTCGATCTTCTTGCGCCCCAGGGCTTGCGGATCGGACGCTTGGATCTCCAGGGCTGTGACCCGCCTGCCCAATGGTGAATCGAAGAAAGCAGCCAGATCGGTGAGATCGACGGGCTGCAACCGGCCCGTCATCCGCGCCTCTACGGCTTTCTCCATCCTGTCAGCGTCAAAAGCGCCTTCAGCGGCGGCGGACAAGGCTTCCTTGACTTTTTCCGGCCCCGGCACGGATTTGATGCCGGCGACTATGCTTGGGCCGAGGCCGGCCAGCATCTCGTGGAAGCCGCTTGCCTTGTTGATCTCCTCGAGCGTTTGTGCCGACGCCGGTTGACTGCCAGCCATAAGCACGACGAAGCCGAACAGCGCGCCGGCAATGCGCATCCATGGCGGAAAGACGAAGGGCATGACTCGGTCTACTCCACGGTGATGCTGCGACGGAGACTGCTCGATAACCCGACCGCAGGCAAGATGAATTGCCACCTTGGCGTGTGGGCCAGCTTGACAGGCGGGGCGGGCAGGAGAAAGCTGTGCGCAGGGCAGGAACGGGACATCGGGCTGTCCTTGGCGTGGCAAAGCGCAACAGTCGAAGGAGTATCATCTTGGCTGTCACCATCACCTCCCTCATTCTTTTCCTCATCGGCCTGGCACTCGGCGGCGGCGGCATCCGCCTGGCGATGCTGGGCGGCAGCTGGTACTATGTCGTTGCTGGCCTTGCCTTCCTGATCGCCGCCTGGCTGCTCTACCGGCGCCGGTCCACCGCACTGTGGCTCTACGCGGCGATCGTGCTCGGCACGCTGGCCTGGGCGGTCTGGGAAACCGGCTTCGACTGGTGGGAACTCGGGCCTCGCGGCGGCGTCATCGTGCTTCTCGCTTTATGGCTGCTGACGCCGTGGGCGAGACGGGGTCTTGTCGGCCCTGACGCACGCGCGCCGCTGATCCTTGCCGTGCTGGCATCACTGGCCGTCGCCGGTTATTCGATGACTTCGGATCCGAAGGACATTGCCGGCGAACTCGGCACCGACAAGGTGGTCGCCAACGCCAATCTCGGCAATGACGTGCCGGCCGGCGAGTGGCACTATTACGGCCGCACGCAGTTCGGCCAGCGCTATTCGCCGCTCGACCAGATCACACCGGACAATGTCGCCAAGCTGCAGCCTGCCTGGACCTACCAGACCGGCGACGTGAAGGGACCGGACGATGTCGGCGAGACCACCTATCAGGTGACGCCGCTGAAGATCGGCGACACGCTCTACAT
>NZ_RZPL01000427.1:0-4955 GCF_004022805.1 Mesorhizobium sp. M7A.F.Ca.CA.002.04.1.1
GCGGATCCATCGTCAACATCTCGTCGGCCGCGGCGACATTGGGCTCGCCGGGCGAATATGTCGATTATGCCGCCTCCAAGGGCGCCATCGACACCTTCACCGTCGGGCTCGCCCGTGAGGTGGCGCTAGAAGGCATCCGCGTCAATGCGGTGCGGCCGGGCATCATCGACACGGACATCCACGCCTCCGGCGGGCAGCCGGACCGGGTGGAGCGGTTCCGCGATCTGCTGCCGATGAAAAGAGCCGGTACAGTGGATGAAGTCGCGGGCGCGGTTCTCTATCTTCTCTCCGACGCCGCGTCCTATACGACGGGCGCGATCCTGAATGTAAGCGGCGGCCGCTGAGCGCTCTCAAGCAGATCGAGCATGATGTTATCCGAAAACCGCGTCACACTTTTCGGCATCATGCTCAAAACAGAAGGACAGTATCATGGCTTATGACGTCGTTATCATCGGATCGGGACCCGGCGGCTATGTCTGCGCCATCAAGGCGGCGCAGCTCGGGCTCAGGGTTGCGGTGGTCGAGAAGAACGCGACCTTCGGCGGCACCTGCCTGAACATCGGCTGCATCCCGTCCAAGGCGCTGCTCCATGCCTCCGAGATGTTCGCCGAGGCCGGCCACTCCTTCGACACGCTCGGCGTCGAGACATCGGCGCCGAAATTGAACCTGAAGAAGATGATGGCGCACAAGGATGCGACGGTGTCGTCGAACGTCAACGGCGTCGCCTTCCTGTTCAAGAAGAACAAGATCGATAGTTTCCGCGGCACCGGCAAGGTGCTCGCCGCCGGTAAAGTGTCGGTCACCTCCGAGGACGGCAAGGTCGAGGAGATCGAGACGAAGAACATCGTCATCGCCACCGGCTCGGATGTCGCCGGCATTCCCGGCGTCAAGGTCGACATCGACGAGAAGGTGATCGTGTCGTCGACCGGCGCGCTGTCGCTGGATAAGGTTCCCGGCCATCTGGTGGTGGTCGGCGGCGGTGTCATCGGGCTCGAGCTCGGCTCGGTGTGGGCGCGGCTCGGCGCCAAGGTCACCGTGGTCGAATTCCTCGACACCATCCTGGGCGGCATGGACGGCGAGGTCTCCAAGCAATTCCAGCGGTTGCTGGGCAAACAGGGCTTCGAGTTCAAGCTCGGCGCCAAGGTCACCGGCGTCGCCAAGGCCAAGAAGGGTGCGACCATCACCTTCGAGCCGGTCAAGGGCGGCGCCGCCGAGACCATCGAGGCCGATGCCGTGCTGATCGCCACCGGCCGCCGCGCCTATGCCGACAGCCTCGGGCTCGGGGAAGCCGGCGTCGAGGTCGACGAGCGCGGCCGGGTCAAGACCGATGGCCATCTCAAGACCAATATCCCGGGCATCTATGCCATCGGCGATGTCATCGCCGGGCCGATGCTGGCGCACAAGGCCGAGGATGAGGGCGTGGCGGTAGCGGAAACCATTGCCGGTCAGGCCGGCCACGTGAACTATGACGTCATTCCGAGCGTCGTCTACACCAGCCCGGAAATCGCCTCGGTCGGCAAGACCGAGGAAGAATTGAAGAAGGCCGGCATCGACTACAAGATCGGAAAGTTCCCGTTCAGCGCCAATGGCCGGGCGCGCGCCATGCTGCACACGGACGGTTTTGTGAAGATCCTCGCCGACAAGCAAAGCGACCGCGTGCTCGGCGTCCATATCGTCGGCTTCGGCGCCGGCGAGATGATCCACGAGGCGGCGGTGCTGATGGAGTTCGGCGGTTCGTCGGAGGATCTCGCCCGCACCTGCCATGCGCACCCGACGATGTCGGAGGCGATCAAGGAGGCGGCGCTGGCGACGTTCTTCAAGCCGATCCACATCTAAGGCCCTTTCATAAACTCTACTCCGGCGGCCATCTGGCGAGGTTTTCTCCGCTTTCACAGCGCCGCGCGTCCCTCCTGGACGCTCAAAGGATGCTGTGACCCTTTTTGATTGGCGCATGATCCTCTCCGAAAAAATCGGACTGATCTTCGGGGTCATGCGCTGCTCACGGACCCAATGTCCGCTGCGCTCCGGTTCTCGAAAACCACACCAGCTGACTCACCGGAGCGAGTTTCTGGAAAGGCCTTTCTGGCGGCCCCTACAAAACAAAACGGCCCGCTTTTCAGCGGGCCGTTCGTAACTGATATCGAGCCAATCACTGGGCCGGTGCAGGTGCCGGCGCAGGGGCTGGTGCCGGCGCAGGAGCCGGTGCGGGCGCGGGTGCCGGGGCAGGCGCCGGTTCTGCAGGTGCCGGAGCAGGCGCGGGCGCAGGTTCAGCCGGCTTCATCGGTTCCGCCGGTGCAGGCGCTGGGGCCGGTGTGCTGGCCGCCGGCGGCTCGGCGGGTGCCGGGTGCTCACCACTTCTTCCGAAAACATAATACGCGACAACCGCCAGAATAACGACGACCAGTGCAATCAGCCAACCGCTACCACCGCCGCCGCCACTTGGCCTTGGTGCGTTGGTGGACGAATTGAACGGGTCGTTTGGATTCGGTGTGTTCGCCATAAAAGTGTCCTCCGTGGATGAAAAATATCAATCAACACCATACAACGCGCAATCATTGAACTGGTTTCACGCTAGGGTTGGAAAACGCCAAAAACAAGGACAATCCTGCCCTTCCGCAGCCGGAGTGGCGTCGTTTCGCCACGCAGCGCGCCAAGTTTGCGTCTGTTAAGGTCGAATCAGAGGGTTTTGCCGTGACGAATCCGTCAGCTCAGCTTGTCCCGAATCACTGCGATGCTCTCGCCAGAGCCCAGTTCGCAGACCGCTATGTGCTGGTCACTGAAGGCCTTTCCTTAACCGCATTCGGCGCGGCCGAACGCGCTCTGGGGCGAACGCCGCCCTGGGTCGGCAGGCTCATGGCGCTGCGCAATCTTGCCGTCAGGCCGTTCCGGCTGAAGACGGGCTTGGAAACTGCGGTGTTGCCGTCGGGCCGGATCGGGATATTTCCGCTCATCAGCCAGTTTCCCGGCAAGGTTGTGCTTGGCCTCGACGACCGACATCTCGATTTCCGTGTTCTGGTCGAAGTCAGGGATCTTGGCAGCGGCCGGCAAGAGGTGGCCGCGACGACGATCGTCAAGACGCACAATTGGCTCGGGCGCGCCTATCTCGCGATCATCATGCCGTTTCACCGGATGGTCGTCCCGGCGATGCTGGCCCAGATCCTGGCGAAGTAAGCTGAAGTCACTAAAGTCCGACAGGCGTGACGGTGTAACCGGCCTTGCGGAAATCCTCGACCAGGCCTTCGGGGCCGGGAAGGTGGAGGGCGCCGACCGCCATGAAGACGTTGCCCCTGGCAAGGATCGGTTCGGCATGCTCGACCATCACCTTGTTGCGGCTGGTGATCATGGTTTCCTCGAACGCCGCATAGCCCGCGGGGTCGTCCGTGCCCTCCGGCATGGCCACGCGAAACAGCGGCCAGAACATTCCGGTGTCGCCGCGCTGGTAGAGCACGATCATGGTTTCGTTGATGTCGTTGATCTTATCGCCGAGCTTCAGCGTGTCGACGAGGCCCTTCATGTGAAACGCCAGCGGCAGCGAGGCCATGGCGCGCAGCTGGCTTTCAGCCGTCTCCAATCCTTCCACCGGCTTGCCGGAAGCCTTCGCACCTTGCGCCAGTCTGACATCGAGCACCGGGGCGCCGCCTGACTGGCGGGCCAGCTCGCAGGCCGGCAGTGCCATCATGGCCGAGAGCATCCACGGCTTCATCTTGGCAACCGTTGCCGGAGGAATGCCGCGTGCGTCGAGCGCGGCGTTCATGGCCGCCGCATCGTCGGGCGACAGCAGCGACGCCAGCGTCGTCGAATCAGTGAACATCATCAGGTCCGGCTCTTTGAGCATCGCGACCATCATCTTCTGCTTGTCGAGCACGTCCGTGGTTTCGATGATGATGGTGCCGGCGGCGTCATAGGCTTTCTGCGCTTCGGGAGGCAGCGTGGTGACGCGCGGGTCGGTCATATGCATGGTGCCGAACAGGAAGGACGGCTTCTCGCCGGGCTTTTCCAGCTTCCATAACAGGCCCTTGCCGTTCGGCGTCGCGGCGGCTTCCGCTTCGATCTTGCGGTAGCTCGCCGGATCGTTCTTCTGCAGGGCCGACAGCATGTCGGCACCGGTGCAGGTCGGGACTTCGGCATGCGCCTTGCCGGCCGCGAACAGCAGCACGGCGAGGAACGACAGGAAGAACAGAACATTGAGCGCGACGAGCAGCTTCAGCGACACGGAAGCAGCACGGTCGGCGATGGCTATGACGCGTTTCATGAGCCTCTTCTAGGACTGAAAAGCGGCAAAACGGTTAACCTGTGCTGAGAAATTGTCTTGGACTGGCTATCGCGCTCAACTGACGTCGATGGGGCTCATGCTTCAACGATTAGCGGAAACGCCCATTTCTTCGTCATCCCAGGGTCTCCGCGACGGAGCTTCGCTCCTGCTTCGCCCAGGGATGACGACGTTGGGGAGGCTTTCGGCCAAATGGTGAACGTTACTGGCGTTCACGCCCTGGGATGCGCCTGCTCATAAATCTCGAGCAGCCTCGCGGTGTCGACGCCGGTGTAGATTTGCGTCGTCGACAGGCTGGCGTGGCCGAGCAGTTCCTGGATGGTGCGCAAATCACCGCCGCGGCCGAGCAGATGCGTGGCGAAGGAATGGCGCAGTGCATGCGGCGTCGCGGTATCGGGCAGGTTGAGCGCCGAGCGCAGCTTGGCCATGTCGCGCTGGACGATGGCCGGGTTGAGCGGGCCGCCGCGGGCGCCGCGAAACAACAGGCCCTTGGGGTCGAGATGGTAGGGGCAGAGCCGGCGATATTCGGCGATTGCCCTGAGCGCCACCGGCAGCACCGGCACCAGGCGCGTCTTGCCGCCCTTGCCGGCAACGCGCAGCACCGTGTCGGCCGCCGACGCCAGATCGGCGCCGGTCAGGCCGAGCGCCTCGGAAATGCGCAGGCCAGAGCCGTAGAGCAGCGTCA
>NZ_RZPL01000428.1:0-4954 GCF_004022805.1 Mesorhizobium sp. M7A.F.Ca.CA.002.04.1.1
TTCTGAGAACGGCCGTTTCCGCCAATTGGCTGATCGGCTGGCTGGCGGCGCTGTATCTGCTGACGGCTATCCGGGTGCTGGCGTCGCGCCGTTTTTTCAGCCGCTCAAGGGATCGCGGCTCGATCTTGCGCTGGGCATGGCTGGCCACGGCGTTTTCCTGTATGTCGGGCCTTCTGTGGGGGGTGCTTGGCTGGGTCGGCTTTATGCCCGAGGCGCCGATCGTGCTGTCCTTCACGGTCATCGTCCTGACTGGTCTCGTCTGCGGTACGGTGCCGTCGCTGTCGGCCTTTCCGCCGGCGCTGGTCGGTTCCATCCTGGCCACGGTGGTGCCGGTCGCCTTGCGCTGCTTGACCACCCAAAGCGATATTTCCGGCGCCTTCCTGTTCCTGCTCGCATCGCTGGTGGCGATCAATTTCTACTACTGCCGTATCACCTACCGCATGCTGCGCGAAACCGTCAGCCTGCGACTGGAGAACGAAACGCTGGTCGAGCACCTGCAAGAGGAACGCGACAGGGCGCAGACCGCCGACCGTGCCAAGACGCGTTTTCTGGCGGCGGCGAGTCACGATCTGCGCCAACCGATCCATGCCCTGAGCCTGCTGGTCTCGACGCTTGCCATATTGGGGCAGCGCGGCGACGTACCCTCCGGCGAGGCGCGCGATCTGGCCAGCCGGGCGAAATCGGTTGTCAGCAACTTCAGTGGGCTGCTCAACGCTTTGCTCGATATCTCGCGGCTCGATGCGGGCATCGTCACGGTCGCGAGCGAGGCGGTGCCGCTGCGCGACCTCTTTGGTGATCTTCGCAATGAATTCGCCGCCGAGGCAAAACAACGCGGACTTACGTGGCGCGTGGTAGACAGCAGTCTCTACGTCGACAGCGACCCGATGATGTTGAAGCGCATCCTCAACAACCTGATCTCGAATGCCCTTCGCTACACCAAGCAAGGTGGTGTCCTGCTGGGCTGTCGCCGGCGCGGCGCATGTGTGGAGATACAGGTCCTCGACAGCGGCCCCGGCATCCCCGCCGATCAGCAGGGGATGGTCTTCGAGGAGTTCGTGCAGTTGCAGAACCCGGCGCGGGACCGCACGCAAGGCCTGGGACTCGGGCTCGCCATCGTTCGCCGCACCGCCGAGCTGTTGGGGCACCCCCTGAAATTGGCTTCGACGTCCGGGCGCGGTTCCCTGTTTTCCATCACCGTCGCGAAGGCCGGCGCGGTGCAAGCTCGCTTGGAGGTCGACACGACATCGCCGGCCAGCAGTGCCGCCGGCATCATGGTGGTCGAGGACGAGGGCGACGTTCTCGATGCCATGGTGCGCTTGCTCAGCCTGGAGGGACATCGTGTCTATCCCGGCCGCTCCGCCGCAGAGGCGCAGGAGGCCCATACGGCGGCGCTGGCTGCCGGCGATGCGCCGGTCGACCTGATCATCGCAGACTACCGTCTCGAGAATGACACCACCGGCACCGACGCGATCCGTGCGCTTCACGCCCATATCGGCCGGCTTGTCCCGACCATCATCATTACTGGCGATACGTCGCCGGCGCGCCTCAAGGAGATCAGCGCCAGCGGCAGCCGCATCCTGCACAAGCCGATCGCCGACGAGGAATTGCGCGAGACCATTACCGCGGTCTGCTTTGGCGGCAAGGCGATAAGTGGCGACACACGTTAAAACGAAACGCGCGCTCGACGGCTCGGCGCGCCGGCAAGCCGCGATGCAGCACGCTGGTGCGCAGGGCCTACCAACATCGAAGCTGCCGCCCGAAAGCAAAAGAGGCCCCGGTCAAACCGGAGCCTCCAATCGTTTCACGCAGGATTTCTCGAAAGGTGAGAAAGATCAGGCAGCTTCTTCCTGCTCGGCCTCTTCATTGTCGGCCTTGGCGCCACGCTTAGGGCCCTTGTTGAGGTTGACCTCGATTAGGCGCACGGCTTCGGTTTCCGACATGCGGTTGACGGCCGCGATCTCGCGGGCCATGCGGTCGAGCGCCGCCTCGTAGAGCTGACGCTCGGAATAGGACTGCTCCGGCTGGTTGTCGGCGCGGTAGAGGTCACGCACGACTTCCGAGATCGAGATCAGGTCGCCCGAATTGATCTTCGCATCATATTCCTGGGCGCGGCGCGACCACATGGTGCGCTTGACGCGGGCGCGGCCCTGCACGACCTTCAGCGCGCGCTCGACATAATCCTCTTCCGACAGCTTGCGCATGCCGATGGAGGTCGCCTTGGCGACCGGCACCTTCAGGCGCATCTTGTCCTTCGAGAAGTCGATGACGAACAGTTCCAGCTTGTGTCCAGCAACTTCCTGCTCGTCGATCGAGACGATCTGGCCGACGCCATGCGCCGGGTAGACGATGTACTCGCCGGTCTTGAAACCGTGACGCGCAGCGGTGGACTTCTTCTGCGGGGTGATCGTTGCCATTGCGCACTGAACTCCTTGTTGTGGTACCGGCGTCCTGCCGGCCCGAACTCGCGCGATCGGAGAAACCGACCGTTAGCCGCACAACAGATGAACCCATCGGAAAAGCCGGACCGGCAAACCGCAACATCGCGACCGCCTGGCCCAGATCGCTCTGGTCCGAATGGGATTTTCACCTTTCAGTGATTTGGGGCGTCTGCGCCATAAATCGACGTTGTGTCACCGGCATGTTTCGCTGATGTAACACAAAAAGTCGGAAGAATCAAGGTTTTGCTGCATACGCGAAGGCCACAACCCGGCGCCGGCTGTCAAGCCGGTTAATGTGACGTGCCTCTTACCCTGCGTAATACCGGCCTTTCCGGCCGTATTGTCAATCGCCTTCGCCGGGCTCGGCGGAGAAGTATTTCTCGAACTTGCCGGCCTCGCCGTCGAAGGATTTCGCGTCTGCCGGCGGTTCCTTCTTGGCGGTGATGTTGGGCCATTTCTCGGCATATTCGGTATTGACCTGCAGCCATTTGTCGAGGCCGGGCTCGGTGTCGGGCTTGATCGCGTCGGCCGGGCATTCCGGCTCGCAAACACCGCAGTCGATGCACTCGTCGGGATGGATGACGAGCATGTTCTCGCCTTCGTAGAAACAATCGACCGGACAGACCTCGATGCAGTCCATGTATTTGCATTTGATGCAATTGTCGGTCACGACATAGGTCATCGGTCGGCTCCGGGACGTCCCATTTTGTTGGGCTTTTTCCGTCAGGTAACGCCTTTGGCCGCTGCTTGCAAGGGCAGCCATTCCTGTCGGCATCAGCGTTTCGAAATGGAATTCCAGGCAGCCGGCGCCCCAGAGGCCGGCGACCTCATGCAGGGCTTCCTGTTTGCCGGGTTCAGTTTTGCTTCAAACACGTCGTTATCCTGGCAAGCGCCGCCTGTTTTTGGACGCCAGGCATCAATCTTCGCCGAGCAATCGGTCGGTCTGGCGACGTTCCTTCTTGGTCGGGCGGCCGCTGCCGGCCTCGCGCAGCCCCGGAATTGCATCGGGAGGGGCTTCGCCCTTCGGTGCGGGCGGTGGCGACATATCCTCGTAGAGCGTACGGGCTTCCTCGGCCGGGCCGCGTCGCGCACCCGCGCCGAGGACCTTCCAGATGAAGATGCGCCGCTCGAGCGTGATGGTCAGGACGTCGCCTGGCTTGACCTGATCGGAAGCCTGCGCTGCTTTGTCGCGATTGATGCGGACCCGGCCGGCGACGACCAGTTTCGCCGCCAGCGAGCGCGATTTCACGACGCGGGAGAAGAACAGCCATTTGTCGATGCGCTGGCGGCCTTCGGCAACCATCGAAGCGAGCCGGGTTCTACTTCTTCAATTGGTCGCGCAGAGCGGCGAGCTTGGCGAAGGGCGAATCCGGATCGAAACGCACCGGGCGCTCCTCGCGCGGCTTTGGCTGGAAGGCGGGCTTGCCGCCTTGCGGACCACCCTTGCCATCCGGCCTGCCACCCTTCCAGTCGGGACGGCCTTCGCGGCGGTCGGGACGCTCGCCCTGCGGCCTGTCACGTCGCTGTTCGCCTTCGGCCTGCGGCTTGGGTTTGAACTTCGAGCGGTCGAAGCGCGGCTTGCCGGCTCCATCGCGCCGTCCTTCATGGGCCGGACGCTCTCCGGGTGCAGCGGCGTTCGGTGCGCCGGCGTCCGCAGGCGCATCGCTTCGGCCGCGCGCTTGTCCGTTGCGTGGGCGATTGTTCCTGCGGTTGTCGTCGCGGTTGCGCGGGCGCTGTTCGAAACGACCCTGACGCCACAACAGGATGGGTTTTGGCGCTTCGGCTTCCGGGGCGGGTTCCCCGGTGGCTGCTTCAGTCACCGTCACGGGTTCGTCCGGCGCGGCGTCCGTTGCCGGCGCGGCATTTGACACCAGCTCGGCCGGTGCAACTTCTTCTGCCGCTGCGGCTTCAGTCTCGGCAGCTTCAGCCTCTGCCTGCGGTTCAACCGGTGCCGGTTCAGCAGCAGCCTCGGCAACAGGCGCTTCGTCTTGCACGGTTTCGACCGGAGCGTCCGCCTGTTCTCCCACGGCAGGCGCAGCAGGTTCCGCCGCGGCGTCGGAGGTCATTTCGGTCGCCGTTTCCGAAACGGCCACTGCGTCCGATGCCGGCTCCGACCCTTCGACTGCTGCCTCTGCTGCGGCGTCCGCCGCCTTGGTCTGCTCGGCTCGTGCAGCCTCTTCCGCCGCAAGCTTCGCCATCGCTGCTTCGCGCGCGGCATTGTCCTGTGCTTCGAGCCGCGCCTTGACCTCGACGGCCGGCTTCGGCTCGGCACGGTAGCCGAGACCTTTGAGGATCTCTTCCATGTCGTCCGCGGTGGCGCCGAGGATCGACATCATCGGCGGCGTCACCATGAAGGACTGGCCGTCATAGGCGCCGTCCGGGCGCTGGCCGAGGCCGGGCTTCCAGTTGGTCGCCGGGCGGATCAGATCCGCCAGCCGTTCCAGGATGTCGATGCGCACGGCGCGACGGCCGAGATTGCGGTAGCCGGCAAGCTTGTAGAAGGTCTTGTCGAAGGC
>NZ_RZPL01000429.1:0-4950 GCF_004022805.1 Mesorhizobium sp. M7A.F.Ca.CA.002.04.1.1
TCCCAGTTCCTGCTGCCGTCCGGGTTCTTGGCGACGTCGATGGTGGCCGAAATGGTGACTTCGAGGCCGTCGGTCTCTTCCCGCGACGATCGCGTCGCGGCAATGATCTGAACCGTGCCAGCCTTGGTCGAAACTTTTTCGAGGTAGGCCTCCGGCCTCAAATCATCTTCGGAAAATCCGATGGTGGCGTGATCGGCCTGGCCCAGCAGATCGCCAAAATTCCTGGTGTAGACGTCGGGTATGCTGCCGAAGCGGATGCTCTGGCCGTTGTTGTCGCGGATGATGTACCAGACATTGGGGAACCCCTTACGAAACGAACGCAATCCATCGGTCTCATGGACGATCAATCTGCCGTTGCCGTCACGATCGACGGCATCCTTGAGGGTGGCGACGGCAGCCTCGTTGTCGACAAGAAGCCGTGGATCGGCGATCCACAGCGCGGCCGCGCACAGCACGATGAAGACAAGAAGCGTCGCCGCCTGCAACAGGATCATCCGCCGCACCAGCACCCATTGCAGCGATCGCGTGCGCGACTTCTTCACGAGGCGGCCCGCAAGAGATAACCGAGGTTGCGGATCGCCCTGATCTCGATGCCGGCAGCGACGTCGTCGAGCTTGCGACGCAGCCGCGAAATGTGCGCATCCAATGCATTGGAGCCGATCTCGTCGTCGAGAGCATAGACGGCTTCTTCCAGCGCCCCGCGCATGATCGTCCGCCCCGGCCTGCGGATGAGCGTTTCGAGCACCAGCCGCTCGCGCCGCGGCAGTTCCAGCGCCTGGTCCTCGACAAGCGCCTCGCGATGGCGGAAATCATAGGTGAGGCGGCCGACCATCACCTGATTGGCACGCGTGGTGAACGAACGCCGGTGCAAGGCATTGAGCCTGGCGACCAGTTCCACCGTGGCGAACGGCTTGACCATGTAGTCGTCGGCGCCGGCGTCGAGCCCCGCCACGCGATCGTCGAGCCCGCTGAGCGCCGTCAACGCGATCACCGGCACGTCCAGATGCAAGGCCCGCAGGCGCGGGATCAGGCTGAGGCCATCGCCATCCGGCAGCCGGCGGTCCAGCACCACCGCGTCATGGTGGCCGAGCCGCGCCACGGCTTCGGCATCCGCCAGTGTCGCGGCATGGTCGACGATGATGTCCTGGCGCTCGAGCGCGGTCTTCAGCACCGAGGCCATTTCCGGCTCGTCCTCGATCAGCAGGATGCGCATGCGCACTCTCCGTCACAGGCAGCCGGCACGCTGTGGCAATTCATTCGCATTCCAGCTTCGGTTGACGAAAATTGGTGATGAACCATCTGCCGCCCGAGGCGCGGGCATAGAACGTATAGAAGCATTCCTGGCGCTCGATATAGCCAGGCGTTTCGGTTTCTTCGTAGACGGTTCCGTGTTTTGTGTGGCGAACTTCGCCGCTGGAGCTTCCGGAAACCGCATTGGTGGATATTTTCCGCCACTGATAGGCCCGCTCGCCCCGGCCGAGATCAACGACGGCGGTCGGCGGCCCGTAGTCCAGAATGACCGATTCGACCGGTTGCCCGATGTAGTTCTTCATGATGTCGGAGGCGCATCCCGTCAGCACCAGCACGATCGCGATGAAGAACGCCTTGGAGATCCACACCAGATGGTTTGCGCTGCGTTTGGACATATCCGATTCCCGTCATCAAGGTCATCCGCGGCACCGAATGCATGTCGCCCAAAAGCGGTCCCGGTTTTGGGACAACGACATGCACAAAACAAAACCTGAAGCGGGCCGCATGATCCGTTTCGATGCGACGCGCTTTAGGACGTGAAGATTGCATCGGCATTACGCAGGACCTGGCACCCAAATGCGGTCTGCCGACATGCGTCGATGACGGTGCGGATGGAGGCAAAGCAATCGCGCGGCCCCGTTGCATCCGGGCGCCGCGCAAGGTCGTTCAAGCAGAATACAGAACAGGTTCAACGGAACCCATGGCCTGCCCTAGAACCGGTAGTTGATGCCGGCCTTCAGTTCATGGCTGCCGATCGTCGCCTTGGATTTGCCCAGGGCGGACGTCGTTTCGACGCCTGGGGTGCGCACATAGTCATATTCGACCTTGGCCGAGAGGCCGCCGGCAAAACCCTGCTCGATGCCGCCGCCGACCAGATAGCCGAGTTTCCATCCGTCGATATCGTTCACCTTGTCGCCCTTGTCGAATTTGGTCATGGCGACGCCGCCGGTTCCAAACAGCAGCGTCTGGTCGAAGCTCAAGCCGGCCTTGGCCTTGGCGGCACCGCGCCATTTTTCCTTGATCTTGCCGCCCCGGACGTCGTGCTCGGCGCCGCCCAGATAGGAGCCCTCGATCTCGGCACCGAGAACCGCTGGACCCATCTGCTGGTTGTAGCCGGCCTGAACGCCGCCGCTGAGACCATTCCTGCCGGCAAACGGGTTCGGCATCCCGGTGAACGCCGTGCCGCCATGCACGCCGACATAGGCGCCGCTCCACTGGAACGCGGGGGGATCATTGTAGGCGGGCGAAAGGTCGGCGGCCATCGCCGGCCCCAGGAGGTACATGGCAAGGGCACTTGCCGTCAGGATGATCTTTGCTTGAGAGAACACTGCATTACTCCAACACACGCGCGCATCCGGCAATCGATGCGCAGGTTTCCCGAAGAACTCGACCGTTGAGGCGGTCGGGCTCCGATTTGGTGTCTTTCAGGGATGGTTGCGCGGTCCTGGGACTGGCTTTCGCCAGTTGTGGTAGGGGGTCAGATCGCCCGCGCGGCCAATCGCCTGAAAGACGCCGACCGTCTCGCAGGCGAAAATTGCACGCACATTGCGGGAAATCGAAAAATGAAGGTTTTTCGCTTTGTTTTCAATAAATTAAAGCGATGTTGTTTACGCAAATTTAACAGTCTGGCGCGGGTTTAGTCCGTTTGGCAGCACAAGCCTGCCATGCAATCGCGCGGTGCAGGCCGTTGGCATCCCGCAAAACTCCCGGCTTGAAGCGGACAAGCCAAGTGCGTATGTCTGGCCGACGCCCTCGAGCCTGGGTGCCTCAATCGGGAGACGAGCCTTGTCCGCACTGACGCGCTTTCTTGGCGACTCGCCGCTCAAGGTGATCCTGAAACTGCTGGTGGTGTCTTTCCTCGTCGGCCTGGTCATGAATGCCTTCGGCTGGTCGCCGATGGATGTGCTCTACGGCATCCGGAAGTTCTTCATGGACCTGTGGAATCTCGGCTTCCACGCCATCGACCGCTTCCTCGGCTATATCCTGCTGGGCGCGGCTATCGTCGTGCCGGCCTTCATCCTGCTCAGGCTTGCCAACTACCGGAAGTAGAGCATGATCCCGAAAAGTGGGAACCGGTTTTCTCGGACAAACGGAAACCGTTTGTCCCGAGATCATGCTTGAAGAACTACCGGGCGTAGCCTGCGGCGACCTCGAACAGGATGGCGTGGCGCGCGGCAAGGGCGGGCACATCGGTGGAATAGCCACCGCCGATGACGCCGCAGACCGGAACGCCCTGCGCGCGAAAATGGCTGATGACCATGTCGTCACGGGCGCGCAGACCGTCATCCGACAGCGACAGCCTGCCAAGCCGGTCATCTGCATGGACGTCGACGCCGGCATTGTAGAACACGATGTCCCAATGCGCCTGGGCGGACAGCTCCGGCAGGATGGCGGCGAGCCTCTCGAGATAGGCAGCGTCACCCGTGCCATCGGGCAGCGCGACATCGAGGTCGGAGGCGATCTTGCGCACGGGGTAGTTGCGGTCGCCATGCATGGAAAAGGTGAACACGCGCGGGTCATCGGCGAGAATATCCGCCGTGCCGTCGCCCTGGTGCACGTCGAGATCGACGACCAGGATGTTTCGTGCCGCGCCTTCGGCCAGCAGCACCAATGCGGCGACGGCGACATCGTTGAAGGTGCAGAAGCCCGCGCCTTGCGCGCGCCGCGCATGGTGGCTGCCGCCGGCAGTGTTGCAGGCGATACCGTGGCGCAAGGCCAGCCGCGCCGCCAGCACCGTGCCGCCGGTGGCAAGCTGCGCGCGCAGCGAGACGCGGGGGCCGATCGGAAAACCGATCTCGCGTTCGATCTTTTCGGGCACGCGGCAGTTGACGACCTGGTCGACATAGTCCGCCGCATGGGCAAGCTCCAGCCATGAAGCCGGCGCCGGTTCGGCGGTGCTGAGCGCCTCGGGGCCGGCGAGGCCGCGTGTCCGCAGCGCCTCCATCAGCAGGGGATATTTGCTCATCGGAAAGCGATGGTTGACGGCGAAGCCGGCGTCGTAGTCGGGATGATGGACGATCTGCAGAGGCATGAACTCGTATCCGGCTGGCTCACGCCAGACCGGGATTTCGGTTGGCCGTCAAGGGATAGGTGATTGCGCGGTGGCCGGAAAATGGGGCACATCGACGGTTCCATCAAGCCGCAATCAGCAAGGCAGCAATCCTTGGACAAAGGTGCAACCCCAGCCGACGCCGGATCCCCGATCCTCTCGGGATCGCCGATTCACTCCGGATCATTTGTCGTCACCAACCGCTCCGTGCTCGCCATCGCGGTGCCGATGACGCTAGCCTATCTGACGACGCCGATGCTCGGCCTGGTCGACACGGCTGTCGTCGGCCAGTTCGGCGATGCCGCCTTGCTTGGCGGCCTGGCGGCCGGCGCATTGATCTTCGACGTCGTCTTCACCTCTTTCAATTTCCTGCGCTCGGGCACCACCGGCCTTGTCGCACAGGCGTTCGGGCGTGGCGATGCCCTGGAGGAACAGGCGGTGTTCTGGCGCGCCGTGCTGATCGCGGTTATCGCCGGCATCGTGCTCGCTGCCCTTGCGCCGCTGGTCGCCATCGCCGGGCAAAAATTCATGGGCGCCGAACCGCGCGTCAGCGAGGCGATGGGCGTCTACATCAGGATCAGGCTGCTTGCAGCCCCCTTTTCGCTGATCAACTACGCCATCCTCGGCTACGTGCTGGGGCGGGGCGAGGG
>NZ_RZPL01000042.1:0-15857 GCF_004022805.1 Mesorhizobium sp. M7A.F.Ca.CA.002.04.1.1
TGGGCTCGGTCATCGACGGGGGAGGATGTCGTGCAGGACACGTTTGCGCGAGCCTTCGTTGCGCTGAATGAGCTGGGCGAGGTGCCGCAGCTCAGGCCCTGGCTGTTCCGCGTCGCCCACAACCGTGCGCTTGACCTGCTGCGCAGCCGCGCGATCCGCGCGGCGGAGCCTATCGAGGCGGCGCTTGAAATTGCCGACGACACCAAAGCCGACCCGGTGGAGATGCTGATGCGCAGGCAAGCTATACAGACCGCAGTGTCGCGCTTCGCGGAGCTTCCGCTGCTCCAGCGCAGCGTCGTCATCCTCAGAGATGTGCTCGACGAGCCGCTGGCCGAGATCGCTGCTTTGCTCGGCATCACCGTCGATGCGGTGAAAGGGCACTTGGCGCGCGGCCGCGCCCGGCTTAGGGAAGTCAGTGCGCAGGCCAGTTCGGCTCCCGATGCGCGTATCGCGTCGGCCGCCGTGGTCCGTTATGCGACCCTGTTCAACCAGCGGGATTGGGACGGCTTGCGCGCCCTGCTTGCCGACGACGTCAGGCTTCATCAGTCCCTGCATGCGACGCGCTCGGGTGCGGCGGATGTCGGCATGTTCTTCACGATCTACGCCAAAAGCGACCGCGTGTGGCTGACGCCGGCCTGGCTCGACGGCCGCGAGGTGATCGCTGTGTTCGAAAGCCATGCCGACCAGAAACCGCATCATTTCATGTGGCTGGAGTGGCGAGAAGGTCAGATCAGCTTCATCCGCGACTATCGCTATGTCAGCTATGTTACCGACGATGCCGAGCTGGTGCTGGCCAAGGACGCCAGGTCCTTCGGTCGCGGCACCGGGCACTGAAGAGCGGGCGCGCATCTGACCATCATACGGGCGGTGCTGTTCCTGCCCAAGGGGCCGATGCGGGGCTGGGCGTCGCACCGCCTGAGGATGTCTTTGACGTGCCCACGCGTGACATCCCCTAACTCTGCTCGATCAGCGCGCGCGCCGCAGCTTTCCCTGCCGCAAGGATACGATCCGACAATTCCGTTCCCTCCACGGCACGGGCCAGTTGAAGCGTGCCAATGAGGGTCGCAAAGATAGCGAACGCAACGCCCTCCGGATCAGGAGTTTGCGGCGGCAGCTCTACCGACAC
Source organism: Mesorhizobium sp. M7A.F.Ca.CA.002.04.1.1 (assembly GCF_004022805.1). Lineage (NCBI taxonomy): Bacteria > Pseudomonadati > Pseudomonadota > Alphaproteobacteria > Hyphomicrobiales > Phyllobacteriaceae > Mesorhizobium > Mesorhizobium sp. M7A.F.Ca.CA.002.04.1.1. The sequence goes on from NZ_RZPL01000042.1 coordinate 1,127, forward strand.
CTGGCGCACCTGGGTCAGCAAACGCTCGGTATAAAGCTGACGCGTTTCGGGTGGCTCGCGGGCGATTTCCGCCAGCAAGGCGGCAGAGGCGCAGCCCTTCCCGGGATTATCCCGATGCGCCGCAGACAGATATGTGTCTATGGCCATTGCCAAGCCGCCGGAGGCCAATGCTTGCCGTATCTCGTCGGATTGATCCTCGAGAGCTGCAGCGACCGTTTCACGGACAAGCGCCGCCTTTGATTGAAAGTGGGGATAGAAAGCCCCGTTCGTCAGCCCGGCGTCGCCCATGATGGTTGCCAGTCCGGACGCCGCTATGCCGTTTTTCCGAAAGCGTTCCGCGGCGACCTCCAGGATCCGGCCGCGCGAGGCGTCCTTCCTGCCCTTTTCGTAGCGCATGGCTGCTATTCCTTTCTGCTATTGCATTATGATCATAATCTGATATTACGACTGTAATTTAACAGATGCAAAAAAGCTAGCCCCCATGAGTTTGGAGCACGAAATGAAAACGAATGCCGGAAAAACCGCTGTTGTGACCGGAGCCTCTTCGGGCATCGGCCGCGCCAGTGCCGAAGCCCTTGCGCGGGCCGGGTTCACCGTCTTCGGAACCAGCCGGCGCAAGGCCGGCAACGATCCGGACGGGGTGATCATGCTGATCTGCGACGTGACCGACAGTGAGGCCGTTGCCGCACTCGTTTCGACGGTGCTCTCGCAGACCGGCCGGATCGACCTCTTGGTCAACAATGCCGGGGTCGGCCAGCTTGGAGGCGCCGAGGAATTCTCGATTGCCCAGGTGCAGGCTCTGTTCGACGTCAATCTGTTCGGCGTCATCCGCATGACCAATGCGGTGCTGCCGTCGATGCGGCAGCGTGGCGAGGGGCGCATCATCAATATCGGCTCTGTGCTGGGACTGGTGCCCGCGCCGTATTCAGCGCATTATTCGGCGGTCAAGCACGCGCTCGAGGGCTATTCGGAATCGCTCGACCACGAGGTTCGCGCCTTCAACATCCGCGTTTCGGTCATCGAGCCGGCATTCGTTCGTACTGTCTTCGACCAGAACGGGATCCAGCCGGATTCGCCGTTGCAGGAATACGATCAGGCCCGCGCTACGCTGGAAGCGCTGCTTCGCGACGTGATGCCTGTCGCCGACCGGCCGGAAATGGTGGCGCAAGTGGTCGTCAAGGCAGCGACCGATGCCCGTCCGCAACGGCGCTACACCGCCGGCAAGGCTGCGCGCCAGGTCAGCCTGCTGCGTCGCTTTGCTCCCGCGGGGATATTCGACAAGAGCCTGCGGAAACAATTCCGCCTGCCCGTTTGAACACAGCGAGCAGAGGATTTCACGCACATGCGACACACCAAAATCACTCTCAGAAAGTCACTGCCATGAAGGCATTCGTCGTCGACAAGTACAGCAAGAACGGCACTCTGCGGCTAGCCGAAATGCCGGAGCCGAAACTCGGGGACAGCGATGTCCTGGTCGAGGTCCACGCCGCGGCGGTGAACCTGCTCGATTCCAAGGTCAAAACCGGAGAGTTCAAGCTGATCCTGCCCTATCGCTGGCCCTTCATCCTGGGTCACGACGTGGCCGGGAGGGTTGTGCGCGTGGGATCGAAAGTCCGCAAATTCGACCTGGGCGACGACGTCTATGCGCGGCCGCGCGATGGCCGGATCGGGACGTTCGCCGAGTTCATAGCCATGGATGAAGCCGACGTGGCCCTGAAACCCGGGAACCTCAGCATGGAGGAGGCGGCCTCGATCCCGCTGGTCGGCCTGACCGCCTGGCAGGCGCTCGTCGAAAGGGCCAAGCTGAAGAAGGGACAGAAGGTCTTCATTCAAGCCGGTTCCGGCGGCGTGGGGACATTCGCCATCCAACTGGCAAAGCATCTCGGCGCGACCATTGCGACCACCGCCAGCGCGGCGAGTGCCGGTCTGGTCAAGGGGCTCGGCGCCGATATCGTCGTCGACTACAGGAAAGACGATTTCGAGAAAGTCCTTTCGGGCTACGACGTCGTCTTGAACAGCCAGGACGCCAAGACACTTGAAAAATCACTGAATGTGCTGAAACCGGGTGGCAAGCTCATCTCCATCTCCGGCCCACCGGATCCGGAATTTGCCAGGGAAAAGGGACTGAACGTGGTGCTGAGGCTGGTGCTTCGCCTGCTGAGCCGCGGTATTCGAGCGAAAGCCAAGCGCCGTGGCGTGACGTTCTCGTTCCTTTTCATGTGGGCGCAGGGCGAGCAGCTGAGCAAGATCGCATCGCTCATCGAATCCGGCGCGATCCGCCCGGTCGTCGACCGGATATTTCCCTTCGAGGCGACCAATGAGGCGCTGGCCTATGTCGAAACAGGACGCGCCAAGGGCAAGGTCGTCATCAAGGTCAGATAGCAACTCAGCCCCGATCGAGGTCAGCCGCGCCGGGCTGCGTCGATCGCCGCGACGTCGATCTTTGTCATCTCCATCATCGCATCAAAGGCGCGTTTGGCTTCCTCGCCGCCGGCCGCCATGGCCTCGGTCAGCGTGCGCGGCGTGATTTGCCAAGACACGCCCCATTTGTCCTTGCACCAGCCGCACACGCTCTCCTGGCCGCCATTGCCGACGATGGCATTCCAGTAGCGGTCGGTTTCCTGCTGATCGTCGGTGGCGATCTGGAACGAGAAGGCCTCGTTCTGCTTGAATGTGGAGCCGCCGTTCAATCCGATGCAGGGAATGCCGGCGACGGTAAATTCGACCGTCAACACGTCGCCTTTCTTGCCGGACGGAAAATCGCTCGGCGCACGGTGAACGGCGCCCACGCTGGTGTCGGGAAAGGTCTCTGCGTAGAAGCGCGCCGCAGCCTCGGCGTCCTTGTCGAACCAAAGGCAAATCGTGTTCTTCGGTATCTTTGGCATTGCATGTTCCTTTCGGCGTTGGAGTTGGCGGAGGTCAACCCAGGAGATTGCGTGCCGTGCGCATGAAGATCCTCGACCCGATCGGGATCAGGTCGTCGGGAAAGTCATAGTCGGGATTGTGCAAGGCGGGGTGCCGCTCGCCCGCACCGAGGAAGAACATCGCCGACTTGGCACTATGGCCGAACAGGCCGAAATCTTCCGAGGCGCGCATCGGCAGGGCCTCTTCGCCGTGCGATACGCCCTCTTCATCGAGCGCGCGCCGCAGATGCTCCACCGCGTCCGGCGCGTTGACGCTGGCGACGAAGATCTCGTGATAGTCCCAGCGGGCGGTAAGGCGATGCTCGCCGGCGATCCTGGCGACCAGTGCTTCGGCAGCAGCACAAAGGTTCGCCATGCGCTCGTCACGCCGGGTGCGCAGCGTTGCCCAGACCTGCGCATGAGCCGGCGCGATGCCGAACACGGCCTCGCCCATCGCGGCATGGGTGACGGTCAGCATGGAGAAGTCGTCGTCGGCGAAGGTTCCGCGCCCGAGCGCCGGCAGCGCCGGCATCAGCTCACTGATCGCCAGCATCGGCGAGGTGCCGGTCTCCGGCATGGATGAATGGGCGGTCTTGCCCTCCAGCACGATGCGCATGCCGCGTGACGCACAGTTGACCACGCCGGGCTTGAGCCGCACCTCGCCGAACGGCACGCCAGGCAGGTTGTGCAGCGAGAAAGCGAAATCCGGCGCGATCTCGCCGAAGCGGGGATCGGCAACGACGCCGGCTGCGCCATTGCCGGTTTCCTCCGCCGGCTGGAACATCAGCACGACGCGGCCGCTTGCAGGCCGCTCGCGCCCCAACTGCCGGCCGAGGGATGCCAGGATGGCGGTGTGTCCGTCATGGCCGCACATATGCGACTTGCCCGGCACGCGCGACGCATGCGGCACGCCTGAAAGTTCTTCGATAGGCAAGGCATCGAGTTCCGAACGGAACAGCACCGTCGGCCCTGCTTTGCCGCTGTCATATGTGACCGCGACGCCGTGCCCGCCGAGCTGTGTCAGCACCTTGTCCGGCCCCGTATCGGCGAGGAAGGCGACGACCTCCTTTGCCGTCTTCTCCTCTTCATTCGAGATTTCCGGATACTGGTGCAGCTGGCGCCGCCACGCCGTCAACTCGACGATGTCTCGGTTGGTCAGAGTCATGCTTTTTCAACCTCCGCTGCATTCTTCATCGACACGTCCAGGCACAGGGGTGCCGCAATGATGAATTGCTAGCGACAAAGGGCAGTTCCCGCCACAGTCCAAGTTTCAGGCTTCGGCAGGCCAGAAACGGCCGTTCTCCCGGCCATCCGCAGCCTATTGATTGATCTCGGGCTCGACGAGCTTTGCCAGATTTCTGAGCGATTCCTGCCAGCCGAGATAGCAGGCCTCGACCGGAATGACGTCCGGAATGCCGGCCTGGGTAATGTCGATTTCAGTGCCGACCGACACTTTTTTCAAGACCACGGTCACCCGTATCTCGCCGGGCAGGTTGGGATCGTCGAACCTGTCGGTGTAGAGCAGGCGCTCGCCCGGAACGAGTTCAAGGTATTCGCCGCCGAAGGCGTGGCTGTCGCCGGTGGTGAAATTGCGGAACGACATCTTGAACGTGCCTCCGACCTTTGCCTCGAAATTATGGACCGTGCAGGTGAAGCCGTTTGGCGGAAGCCACTTGGCCAGCGCGTCCGCTTCAACGAAGGCGCGATAGACCTTTTCAGGGCTGGTCGTCAGAACGCGGTGCAAACGTACGGTGCCGGGCATTGCTGGATCCTTTCATGAATGCCTGTTCGATACCCCAAGGACGGACGAAGCCTAGCCAGTCCGACATTGGTTTGCGAATTTTTTGACGGGAGGCGGCCTGCCTACGCCGCGGACATGCGTTCGACCCCGAGCTATCAACACGAAGCTCGGGCGAGACGGCGGATGAACTGCACCGGCTTCGGAGCTGGCGCTCACCTGCTAAATCGAGTTCCTGAGCCATCTTGTTGTTCGGGCGTGTTTTTGTCGATTGCCGCGAACGGCCGCGCGTCCCCGTCGATGCTTCGAACGCCGCCAAATAGGGCAGCGCGTCTTTGCCGTCCATGTGCCGATCATTAGAATTTGCATCTGATCAGAGTTGATTTCCTATCAAGCCGTTAATGCGGTCATGCTGTTAATCAGCATTTGCTAATGAGTCTTTCGAACCTGAGGCAAGCAATGACCAAGAATCTCGGCAATGCACGTCATACGCCGGCGAAGGACCCGCAGGTCTCCCTTCTGGGCAAAGCCGCGCCGGCGCTGTTTCCGCTGGTCGTGGCGGCACTGGGTTACATGGTTGGCAAGCAGTTCTTCGGCATCTAGGCGCGAAGTTCCGTTCCCTCAAACGTCTCGGCGGACCGACCATCTCAGCGCGCGGGCCGCCGTTTGCGTTGCAGCGGCGTGTTGCCGGGCATCAACGTCAAACATGCACGTCGCCAAAGGACAGTTCGCCGTCGTTATCGGCCGTGAAAAAGACGATGGCAAGCAACCCGACATAGAATGCGGCCACGACAACCACGATCGCCACACCGGGAACGGGGCCAAGGGCGGCGCTGTCTACGGCTTCGCGAAGCGAACCGGCAAAGCCGGTCCTGACGCCCACGGTTTGAAGGCTGGGGGTGGATATCTTGAGCACCCAGGCCAGCAAGAGGATCAGGAACAGGTAGATGTAATTTCGCCGCAGCCGACGGGCCAGCGCGACGCGCTGCGACAGCAGGAACTTCGGCGCGCGTAGGCCTTCCCCGACGATGAGCAGCCAGTCCGAGGCAAAGTCGGGCTGTGGGGAAAAGATCTGCGCGAAATAGTGGCGCTCGAACTGGCGTACGCGCGCCCGATAGAAATCGAAGAACCGATAGCGGCGCGCCTCGATCCATAGCAGCAGCAGGATCAGCAGCATGGCGAAAAGCAGCACGCCGTGATGCGCACTGGCCGTCGACAGCGATACCGAAAGCAGCGCCGCCACCACCGTGATTGCCCAGTTGGTTGTCCTGTCCAGCCGGTCGCGCCATCCCGCCATGCGAGCGATCTCGGCGCGGTGAAAATGCGACAGCGTGTTGACGCGCTCCGCCGATGAAAGGACGGGGCCAGCGGGCTTTGCCGACGCGTCGTTCATGGCATCCTCCGGCAAGGAACAGAACGGCCTGCCAGCGGCATTGTTCCCTGTCCTCGAGACCGCCGATCCAGCCGACCAGCCGCGCGTTGAGGCCGAGGCGGCTCCGGTCCAGCAGACACCAAGCTGGCGGTTGACCACTGTTTCGCGAAGTGCCGATCGAAGGGCACGACTGATGTGGACAGCACCGGTGACGCAGGCACCTGCATGCACCAATCACATTACATTACGAGGTCTTGACCCACCCGCGACGGAGTCCAAAATCCTCCGCACCAGTGCCGACGAGGCGCCGGCTTCACGGGCGCCGCGCGGGTCAGGGGCGGTGGCCTTCGGGCAGGCTCAGGTGCGCGAGCCCCCGCCACTGATCCAGGCGTTTCCAACGGGACCGGAGCGCCAATGGCGCAGACGCGCATCGTCCGAGCATGGCAACCAGAGCATGCAAACGAACGATAGACAGGATCAAGAAAGGAGCAAATGCAATGACCATTCGTGATCTGATGCCATGGGGTCGCGATCCAAACCAGGTTCAGACCCTCTCAGGCGACCGCGATCAGGACCCATTCATGAGCCTGCATCGCGAGATGAACCGCCTTGTTGACGACATGTTCCGCGGTTTCGGTTCACGTCTTCCATCCTTGGGCAGGCTCTCTTCAGCGGGCGGTGGCTGGCCTAGCGTGGAAATCTCGGAAACGGACAAGGAAATCCGCGTGACCGCCGAGATACCCGGCATGGAGGAAAAGGACATCGAGGTGTTGCTCGATGACGGCGTCCTGACGTTGCGCGGTGAAAAACACGCCGAAACCGACGACAAGGAACGTCAGTTCTCCGAGCGATTCTACGGCCGCTTCGAACGTCGCATTCCGATCGGCTTCGAAGTCGAAGAAGACAAGGTCGCTGCCGATTTCCGCAACGGCGTGCTGTTCGTCACCTTGCCGAAATCCGAGAAGGCACAGAACAAGATGAGGCGCATCCCCATCGGCGGCAAGAGCACCAAGCACTAGAATGATTGGATGCCGGGCGGGAGGGTCACCCGCCCGGCATCGGCCGTTGAATTTTGCGCCGGTCACATGGACCCTTGAGAATCCCTCTGCCTTCGGCAACATGACGGCGACGGTAGAGGGTATGAAATGAACCAGCCGATTTCTGCCATATCGCCGCGCAAGTCCGTGCCGCGCAACACGCCGATGGCGCTGACCGAGGCGTTGGTCGCGCGCACTATGCGTGCTGTCGAGGATGCCGGGCCGACGCCGGGCATGGTTCACATGACCGATGCCGACTATGCGCGTATCCGCGACGAGGTGCTGGCCGGCGCTCCGGCCGGGCCGCTGAAACTATTTGCCTATGGCTCGCTGCTGTGGAAGCCCGCCGGCGAGGTGAGGGGCGGAGAACGCGCGGTGGCCAGCGGCTGGCATCGTTCGTTCTGCTTCACGGTGCAGCGTTTTCGCGGCACGGTCGAGCAGCCCGGCTTGATGATGGCGCTCGATCGCGGCGGCCAGTGCCAGGGCATGGTGTTCGAGATCGCGGAACCGGTGGCGGCCAACCTCGAAGCGCTGCTGCGCCGCGAAATGACCATCCTGCCCGCCGTCAACGTGCCGCGCTGGCTGCAGGTCAGGACCGAAGGCGGCCCATGTCGCGCGATTGGTTTCGTCGTCGATCCCGCCAATCCGCGTTATGCCGGCAAGCTCGACAAGCAGGCGATCGCGGCGACGCTGGTGACAGCCGTCGGTCATTGGGGCTCGGGCGCGCAATATCTATTCGAGACGATCCGCCACCTCGAAGCCTGCGGCATCCGCGACCGCAATCTGTGGCGGCTGCAGGAACTGGTGGCGGAAGAGATCGGGCTGACCGTCGCCCAGAAGTGATCCGCCCAGAAGTGATCCGCTCAGACGCGGCACGCTTCAGTCGTGTTTGGCTCCGGATGCTTGCAGGCCACAGCACCTTGCGAAGCAAATCTCTGATTTCGTAAGTCTCCGCAGTGAAGGTTTAATGAATTGAAAACAGTTCTGGGCCAACGATGACCTGAACACCGGCGCAGGACACGGTGCGCGTGGACCAATCATGAAATCCTCGACCGGAGAGCACTACCCAGCGCTGGATCATGTTCGTGGCCTGGCGGCCTTTCTTGTCTTTACCTGGCATTTCCTTCATGCTTCTCCTGAAGGCCCCGTGCCTTATGATTTCGTGCCGGCTCTTCCTATCTTCAGCGTTCTGGATGAAGGGCATACTGGCGTTTCCCTGTTCATGGCGCTTTCCGGCTACCTGTTCGCCAAGCTGCTCGATGGAAAGCAGATCAACTATCTGCCCTTCTTTGCCAACAGGGCCCTCAGGCTGCTTCCGCTTCTCCTGGTCGTGCTATGCATCGAGGCCTGCCGCAGGTACGTGGCCGGCCAGTCCCTCGACGGGTATTTCACGGGCGTCGGATTGGGGTTTCTTTTTCCCACCCTCCCGAATGGCGGCTGGTCGATAACGATCGAAGCGCACTTCTACCTGTTGCTGCCGTTCTTGCTGATGGTATCCAGGCGGTTTGTGTTCGCGCCCTTGCTGTTCATCGCGGCAGCCATTGTGCTGAGGTCCGTCCTGTATGTGCAGATCGGCGAAGTGCAGTCGGCGGCGTCCGCAACCATCATAGGCCATGCGGATCAGTTCCTGGCCGGCATTCTTGCCTTTCACCTGCGTGCCCACGCGAAGAACCAACACTGGCTGGCGCTGGCCGTTCTCATGGCTTTTTCGGGGTTCTTCTGGTGGTTCGATGCAGCCGGCGGATTTTACCAACTGGGCCGCTATCCGTCGCCTCATTGGATATGGATCATCCTGCCGACCCTGGAGGCGGCAGCCTATTCATTCGGCATCGCCTACTACGACACGAGCTTTTCGAGAAAGCGAACAAGCCCGCCGTTCAGGGTACTGGAGAAGGCTGGGGCCTACAGCTATTCGATCTATCTTCTGCACCTGTTCTTCGTCATGCAATTGGCAGCGTTCATAGACACGAATGTCATGAGCATCAGCAATTTCTACGTCGCATGCCTCTGGTCCGCATTGTGCTTCGTGGCGACGATCCCGATCGGCTATCTCAGCTATACCTGCGTCGAGGCGCCATTCCTGCGCCTGCGTCTGCGCTATATGGACCAAAAGCCCGAAACCGCGGCATCGACCGCGGCTGAGCTTGGATCGGTCATCGCCGATACACCGACCTCGTTCAGCCGTCCCTGAGCCATACCAGCATCTCGCCGGGCTCGCGGTTGTCCCAGGCGAAATAGGGAATGGCGGTCAGTCGCGTCTCGGCGGTGGCCGGCGGCTCGGGCCTGTAGAGCCCGTCCTGCCAGCCGTCGGAGACATCGGCAAGTGCCGCGGTCGACAGCGTCACCACGCCGCCGAGAAGTTCCGGCCGGTGCTGCGCTTCGATGGTGGCCGTCCGCGGCAGCGTCAGGCGATGCGGCTGGCTGTCATTGTCTGATGCCTCGACGCAATAGATCAGCGGGCCGCGTGACAGCGCGACGCGGCCAGCATCCTGGCGCACCTGCGGGTTGGCATAAAGCCGCTCGATCGGCATTTCGAGATCGAGCCGGACATTGTCGCCCTTTTTCCATGTCCGCTTGATCGCGGCGTAGCCGTCGCTGGTGATATCCGCCAGCCTGATGGCTTCGCCGTTTATCTTCAACCCGGCACTGGCGCTCCAGGCGGGAATGCGCAGGTGCAAAGTGAACTCGACCGGCGCCCGCGGTTCGAGCATGATGTCGACGGCGCCGTCCCAGGGATAGCTGCTGACCTGCGTCAGGCTCACCGGGACGCCCGATATATCGAAGCGCCCGGTCGAGTCGCCATAGAGGTGGACGGCCAGCGCATCGTGGGCCAGGCTGTAGAAATAGCTGCCGATCGAGGCGACCATGCGCCCGATATTGGGCGGGCAGCACGGGCAGCGGTGCCACTTCCACCTGTTGTGCTTGCCCCGGCTTTCCAATGGATTCTCGTAGAAAAACAGCGAGCCGTCGAGCGACAGGCCCGAGATCGAACCGTTGTAGAGGGCGCGTTCCATCATGTCGGCGTAGCGCGCGTTCGGCCCCATGCCGAGCATGCGGCTGGCCCAGAACACCAAGCCGACCGCCGCACAGGTCTCGGCATAGGCGCTTTCGTTGGGCAGGTCGTAGTCGCTGGTGAAGCCCTCATTGTGCGCCGACGGCCCCAGTCCGCCAGTGATGTAGAGACTCTTGGTGGTGAGATCGTCCCACAGAAGGTCGAGTGCTGCTCGCAGCGTATCATCGCCATATTCGGTCGCGATATCGGCCATGCCGGAATAGAGGTACATCGCCCTGACAGCATGGCCGACGACCTTGTTCTGTTCTCGCACCGGGATATGCGACTGGCTGTATTCATAGGTCTTGAAATGATAGGCCTTCGGGTCGGCGCCGCGGGCGCGGGCCTCCTCGTCGAAATAATGCGGCTGCTGACCGCGCTGGTCGATGAAGTATCTGGCCAACTCCATATATTTCCGCTCGCCGGTCACCCGTGCCAGCTTGACCAGCGCCAGCTCGATCTCCTCGTGGCCGCAATAGCCCTTCTTCTTGCCGGGCTCCGGGCCGAGTACCGACGCGATGTGGTCGGCATAGCGGCACATGATATCGAGCAGCTTGCGTTTTCCCGTCGCCTGGTAGTAGGCGACCGCGCCCTCGATCAGATGGCCGGCGCAATAGAGCTCGTGGCAGTCGCGCAGATTGGTCCAGCGCTTGCCGGGCTGGATGCGTTGGTACCAGCTGGAGAGATAGCCGTCCTCCTGCTGCAGCCTGCCATACATGTCGATGACGGCGTCGATCTTCTTCTCCAGTTCGGGATTCTTGCGCCGGTACAGCGAATAGGCCGCGGTCTCGATCGTCTTGCCGAGATCGGAATCCCAGAACATCTGCGTGGTCACCGTCGATCCGGTGAATTCCGCGCCCTGGCGGTCGGCTTCGTCGGGAGAGGGCGAGTGGAAGGGGATGACTATGCCGGGCGAGGGACGGTCCGGATCGATCTGCTCCAGCATGCGGGCCTCCACGCAGCGCTCGTAAAGGATATCGGCGGTGCGGGCGGCGACAGCGTCGGCGCGATCGCCCCAGAAGCCGTGCACGTCGACCTGCGGCACCGGCAGCGGGCGGAAGGCGAGCTTCGGTTTCCCGGTTTTTGCGGATGGCGATGCGGTCATGAATTTACTCCATTCTATTTGACGGCCCCGGCCATCAGGCCGCGGATGTAGAAGCGCTGCAGCGCCAGGAACAGGATGAGGCACGGCACCATCATCACGGTGACGCCCGCCTGCACCGCGCCCCAGTCGATGGCGCCGAAGCGGCCCGACTGCAGTGCGGTCATCATCACTGGCAGCGTGAATTTGGATTGGTCGGTCATCAGCACGAGGGCGGCGAGGAATTCGTTCCAGGCGCCGAGGAAGGCAAACAGGGCGATGGTGACGACGCCCGGCCAGACCAGCGGCAGCATCACCTTCCAAAGCATGGTGAGATTGCCGGCGCCGTCCATGCGGGCGGCTTCCTCGATCTCGCGCGGCACTGCGTCGAAGGCGTTGCGCATCATGAAGATCGAAAACGGCAGTTGCAGCGTCACATAAACGCCGACCAGGCCGGTCAGCGTGTTGTGCAGGCCAAGCTTGGTCAGCACCAGGAAGATCGGCGTCAGGATCGACTGGAACGGGATCATGATCGTCGACAGGATGAGGATGAAGAACAGGTCCTTGAACGGAAACCGGAACCGCGAAAAGCCATAGCCGGCCAGCACGCTGACGGCGACCGACAGCACCACGGTCATCACCGAGACATAGATGCTGTTTTGGGCCGAGACCCAGAGCCCGTCGCCGAAGCTGTTGAGCGTGGCGTAGTTCTCCAGCGAGAAGCCTGATGTCGGCCAGGGCGGCAGCGGCGGCAGGCGCGCTTCGGCCGCTGGCTTGAACGCCGACAGCACCGCCCACACGATCGGCGCGGCAAACAGCACCGAGGCGACGATGCCGGTCGAATGCTCGCCGATGCGGCTCAAGAGCCGGCGGTTGCGGGAAGCGGCCTGCGCCATCAGTCGAGCCCCTCCGGCTTGCGCAGCAGCCACAGCTGGACGAGGCTGAGCGCCACCAGGATCACCAGCAGCACCATCGACAAAGCCGCGCCGTAGCCGAGCTTGAACGACACGAAGGACTGGTTGAAGATCCAGTAGACCGCCGTCAGCGTCTGGTTGCGTGGGCCGCCGCGCAGGATGATGTAGAACTGGTCGAAGGCGAGGATCGAGCCGGCGACCGACAGGATCAGGGCCAGCGCCAGCGTGCGGCGCATCAGCGGCAAAGTGATCGCCCTGAACCTGGCGAACGGATCGGCGCCGTCGATGACGGCCGCCTCCTGCAGATCCTGCGGGATCGATTGCAGGCCGGCCATCAGAATGATCATGGTGAAGCCGGCGACCTTCCAGACGACCATGGCGATGATCGACCAGAAGGCCGGCTGGAAGGTGGCCAAAAGGTTGAACTTCCTGTCGATCAGGCCAAGGTCGTAGGCGGCCGGGCTGAACAGGCCGGAATCGACGTTCAACAGCCATGACCAGAGCAGGCTGGCCGAGGCAAAGCCGACAACCGCCGGCATGAAGAACATCGTCCGGTAAAGATTGGTCAGCGGCCGCGGCCGCTCGACGAACAGCGCCAGCGGAAACGCCACCACGAAGATCGCGATGGTGACGATCACGGTGTAGTAGGCGGTGAAGCGCAGCGCGTTCCAGAACCGGGTGTCGCGCAGGATGGCGACATAGTTGCCGAGGCCGATAAAGCTGTGCTCGCCCATCAGGGGCCAGTTGTGCAGCGACATCCACGCCGTCATGCCGAGCGGGATCAGGAAAAAGACGACGACCAGCGCGACAGCCGGCGCGACATAGAGCAGGCCGATCCATTGGTGGCGGCTGGCGACCTTGCGGGCGCGGGGCGGGGCAGGGGTTGCTGCGGTGATGACGGTCATGGCTGCGCGCTCGATGCTATTGGGACATTGGCAAAGAACCCCCTCACCCGGATTGCCAACCCAATTGAAGAGAGCAATTCGGGGCAATCCGACCTCTCCCTGAGGGGAGAGGAGGTTGCCGGGGATGGTGCCAGCCTCTTCTCCCCAGCGGGGAGAAGGTGGCCGCGAAGCGGCCGGATGAGGGGGTCTTTTCTCAACGCGATAGCCCTGCCGTTGGCGATGCGGTATCCGGCCACCCGCCCAGGGAGACAGGCGGGCGGCCGGCAGGCGTCCGCTACTTCTGCGGCGCCTGGTCGATGATCGACTGCATCGTTTCCTGCGCATTGGCTATCGCGCCATCGACATCGTCGCCGAAGAAGACCTCGTTGATCATCTGCGTCCACGGGCCGTTGGCGGAGTTGATCAGGTCGTTGAACACCACCGAATAGGGCGTCTTGCCCTTGGCCATGGCTTCGGCGGCGATCTGGTAGCGCGGATCGAGATCCTTCAACGCGTCCTTGGCGATGTCGCCGCGCACCGGCAGGCTTCCGTATTTGGCAAGGATGGTCTGGCCCTCGAGCGAATAGGCGAAGTCGAGGAACTCCTTCACCACGGGCAGTTTCGTGGTGCCCTTGGTGACGACGAAATTGTCGCCGCCCGCAAAGGACGACCAGCCGCTGTCCTTGCCCGGCAGGAAGGTGACGCCGTAATCGATGTCGGGATACTGGGTGTTGAGCGCGCCGATGGCAAAGGCGCCGGACGGCGAGATGCCGATATTGCCGGCGGCGAAGGCGGCAAAGAAATTGGCGCCGGTGTCGGTCTGTGCGCCTGCCGGTACCAGATCCTTCTTGACCATCGAGCGGTAGAGATCGATGGCGCCGCGCAGCTGCGGGCTGTCCAGCGTCGCCTTCGAGCCGTCTTCGCTCAGGATGTCGCCACCAGACGCCCAGATCAGGGGCGTGAAGGTGAAGATGTTGCAGCCGCCGCAATTGCCGGAGAAGTAGAAGCCCTTGATGTTGCCGCCGAGCGCGTTGACCTTCTCGGCATCGGCCGCGATCTCGGCCCAGTTGGCCGGACCTTTTTCGGGATCGAGGCCGGCCTGCTTGAACAGCTTCTTGTTCCAGATCAGCACCGAGGCGTCGGCGGAGAAGGGCAGGCCGTAAATGTGGTCTTTGTAGGTGCCGGTCTTCACATGCGCCGGCGACAGGCTGGCAAAATAGGGCAGGGACTTTGCCCAGTCGGTGATGTCCTCCAATTGGCCGGCTGCGGCGAAGGAGGGCGTGTAGATCAGGTCGAGCGACAGCGCGTCGGGCGCTGTGCCGCCGGCGGCCGCGGCACCGTATTTGGGGATGATCTCGGCATTGGGGATGATATCGAGCTTGACCTGGTTGGTGTGCGCCTTGTTGTAGGCATCGACGATCCTCGGCATGAAATTCGAACCGTCGGCGCGCACCCATATGTTGGCCGTCTCGGCGGCGGCAGTGCCGAGACCGCCGCCCAGAACGGCAGCGGCCAGGGCCAGTTTGGCAATCAGGTTCCTCATGTTCTCCTCCTCCAAGGTTGGCCGCGGTCCGCGGCTTGGCGCCGATTGCGCGGCGCTTCGTTTTCAGCCACCCGGCGGATGGCCGCATGACTGCCGCACCACCAGCCGGCACGGCAGTTTTCGAATGCCGGGCGCGGCGGGCTTGCCGCCGACCAGCGAAAGCAGGGTCAACCCGGCCTCGCGCCCGAGCGCGACCAGGTTCATGTC
>NZ_RZPL01000430.1:0-4945 GCF_004022805.1 Mesorhizobium sp. M7A.F.Ca.CA.002.04.1.1
CGAGCATATAGAGGAATTCCATGCCCTCATGCTGGAAGGTCGGAAACACGTCGGAATCCTCGGTCAGCGTGATCAAATAGGGCTCGACGACGACGCCGCTGGTGTTGGAGCCGATATGGCCGAGCAGATTGTACTGGTGACCGGCGCGCGTGCCGCGGCGCTCGACATCGAGGCCTTGGCCGGCCTTGACGAAAACGGCGCTGCGCTCTTCCTCGAAGCGGCGGAAGAAGGCTGTCACCGGGACGCCGAGCGCCCGCGACAGCGCCTGCAAGGTGGTCAGTGACGGGGAGGTGATGCCATTCTCGATCTTCGACAGCATGCCCAGCGAAATGTCGGTGGCGACCGCCAGATCGGCGACGGTGATGCCGAGCTTCTTGCGGAAGGCGCGCACCTCGCGGCCGATCGCCACCTCCAGCACCTTTTCGCGCGTGTCGCGAATGGCATGCGGGTTCTGCGTCAGCGGCGCGCGGATGGTTTTCCCGTCGGCCGAGACCTTTGGCTGCGGCTTGGCCTTTGCACCGGCTGGACCAGCCTTGGAATCGGAAACCTTCTTCGCCATGTCGCCCCCGGCACTCCTGCGGATTTATTTCACTCTAGGTGAACATGTCAGGTGCCGATACAGCAGCGCAACTGCGACGGCAAGTCGCCTGAAAGCACATGCGCACGATCCGGCGTTTGGCCGCGTCCGGTTTTTTGCGGGAAATCCACATCGGCGGAACGTTGTTTCCGCACCGGGCTGTTGACAGCACGAAAGGGCCAATTACTGTCCCTGTGAGTGAAATTTGTTTCGTAAGAGCAATTCCGGAAAAAGCGCATAGCGCTTTCCCCTTGGGAGTTGCGTCAAGGCAAAAGTCGAAACCAGATCGGGAGGCCTGCCATGAAAAGTCGCGTTGCCGTCATCGGAGCCGGCCCATCCGGCCTGGCACAGCTCAGGGCCTTCAAATCGGCGGCCGACAAGGGCGCCGACATTCCCGAGATCGTCTGCTTCGAAAAGCAGTCGGACTGGGGCGGCCTGTGGAACTACACCTGGCGCACCGGTCTCGACGAGCATGGCGATCCGGTGCACGGTTCCATGTATCGCTATCTCTGGTCGAACGGACCAAAGGAATGCCTGGAATTCGCCGACTATACTTTCGAGGAGCACTTCGGCCGGCCGATCGGCTCCTATCCGCCGCGCGCCGTGCTGTGGGACTACATCAAGGGGCGCGTCGAGAAATCAGGCTTGCGCAAATGGGTGCGCTTCAACAGCCCGGTGCGCATGGTGACGTTTTCGGACGAGACGAAGAAATTCACCGTCACCGCGCATGACCGCACCAACGACGTCACCTACTCGGAAGAGTTCGACAATGTCGTCGTCGCCTCCGGGCATTTCTCGGTACCCAACGTGCCCTATTTCGAGGGTTTCTCCACCTTCAATGGCCGCATCCTGCACAGCCATGATTTCCGCGACGCGATGGAGTTCAAGGGCAAGGATATCCTGATCATCGGCCGCTCCTATTCGGCCGAGGACATCGGCTCGCAATGCTACAAATACGGCGCCAAATCCATCACCTCCAGCTACCGCTCGAAGCCGATGGGTTTCAAATGGCCGGAGAATTGGAAAGAGGTGCCGCTGCTGCAGAAGGTCGTCGGCAAAACCGCGCATTTCAAGGATGGCACGACCAAGGATGTCGACGCCATCATCCTGTGCACCGGGTACCTGCATTCCTTCCCCTTCCTGACCGACGATCTGAAGCTCAAGACAGCCAACCGCATGTGGCCGCTCGATCTCTATGAAGGCGTCGTCTGGGAGAAGAACCCACAGCTTTCCTATATCGGCATGCAGGATCAGTTCTACACCTTCAATATGTTCGACGCGCAGGCCTGGTTTGCCCGCGACGTCATCATGGGCCGCATCAAGCTGCCCTCGGCCGAGGCGATGGCCGCTCACGGCGCGAAGTGGCGCGCGCGTGAGGAAACGCTGGAAGACGCCGAGCAGATGATCTGGTTCCAGGGCGACTACACCAAGGAATTGATGGACCAGACCGATTATCCCGGTTTCGACGTCGAGGCGGTCAACCAGACCTTCATGGAATGGGAACACCACAAGGGCGAAGACATTATGAGCTTCCGCGACCACGCCTACCGCTCGCTGATGACCGGCACCATGGCGCCGCTGCATCATACGCCGTGGCTGCAGGCGCTCGATGATTCGATGGAGAGCTATCTTGAGGTGAAGGGCGTTGCGGCGGAATAACGAGTGGGCGCCGTCAGGCCGGCGCCTCGACCCAACCGTGGCGACTCTCGCCATAGACAGACTGCGTCGGCGCCGGAAATGCCGGGTCTCCGAAGCAGCCGACTGCGACGGCTACCGCCGCCGGTTTTCGTGACGGATACCAGAAGACCGTTGAGCCGCACGTTCCGCAGAAATGAAAGGTGACGGGAAAGCCGCTGTCGGAATCGCGTTGGAATGTCTGGAATGAGCCGCTGATCTCGGTCTCGGCGGCATCGAAGAAAGCGGCGATCCCGAACGGAGTGCCGGTCCGCCGCTGACAGTCCAGGCAATGGCAAAGCGAGACCTTGGCCGGCTCTTGCGGGCAGCGGATCTGCAATTGGCCGCAGGTGCAGTGAGCGATCCGGCCAGTCATCATTCTCTCCTGTATCGGGGCGGCTAATCCTAACCCAGCCTTGCGCGCGCCTTCGCCGTCCAGGCGTTGAACAGCCGGTCGGCGACGATGCCGATGAAGGCGATGGCGAGACCGGCGACGATGCCGCGGCCGGAATCGGCCTTGGACAGCGCGATGAACACTTCCTGGCCGAGATCGCGGGTGCCGACCATGGCGCAGATGATGATCATTGCCAGCGCCATCAGGATCGTCTGGTTGACGCCCAGCATGATTTCCGGCAGCGCCAGCGGCAGTTGCACGCGAAAGAAGGTCTGGCGCGGCGTGCAGCCCGACACCTTGGCCGCCTCGATCAGCGCCGGCGGCACCTGCCTGATGCCGTGATTGGTGTAGCGGATCGCCGGCACCACGGCGAAGGCGATCGTCGCGATCATCGCGGTGACGTCGCCGACCCGAAACAGCATCACCACCGGGATGATGAAGCAGAAGGATGGCAGCACCTGCAGCGTATCGATGACCGGCGTGACGATCTTCTCGAACCGGTCGCTGCGCGAAGCCATCAGCCCGATCGGGATGCCGATCAGGCAGGCGATGAAGGCCGAAATACCGCAGAGATAGACCGTCGCCATGGTCTTTTCCCACAGGCCGGTGATGGCGCAGAAGGCGGTCAGCGCGGCGACGAGGACGGCGAGACGCAGGCCGGAGAGTTGATAGCCGGCAAGGCCGAGCAGGAAGACGGCGCCGAGCCACGGAAAGCCCTCGCAAAAGGCGCGCAGCGGGTTCAGCAGATTGAGGATGAGCGCCACGCGAAACGCTTCGATCGTGTCGAAGAAATTGATGGTCACCCAGTTCACCGCCGCCTTCCACAGCGGCGCCGTGGTGAAAGTGATCGCTTTCGGCACCACTGCCAAGGCCGGCACGAACAGACCGGACAGTGTTGTCACGACAAGGATGGCGATGGCCAGCGTCAGGTTGGGGTAGCGCCGCCAGAGGCTCGGGCTTACCTCCTGATGGACATGGCCCTTTGCTTGGCTGTGCGCGATGGCCTGGCTCAGCCGGTCGAGTGCGATGGCGAGTGCCACAATGGCAAGGCCGGCTTCCATCGCCTCGCCGACCTTCAGCGCGCGTAGCGCCAGGAGCACGTCGTAGCCGAGGCCGCCGGCACCGATCATCGAAGCGATGATCACCATGTTCAGCGCCAGCATGATGACCTGGTTGACGCCGACCATCAATGTCGGCCGCGCCGACGGCAGCAGCACCCGCCACAGTTTCTGCTGCGCCGTGCAGCCGGCCATTTCGCTGAAATCGTCGATCTCCGACGGCACCCGCGATAGGCCGAGCATCGTTGCTCGCACCATCGGCGGGGTGGCGAAGATGGCGGTCGCAATCATCGCCGAGACTGGGCTGTTGCCGAACAGCAGCAGCATTGGGATGAGATAGGCGAAGGTCGGGATCGTCTGCATCAGGTCGAGGGCAGGGGAGACGATGAGCCTTTCGGCCCACGGCTTGCGCCACGCCCAGATGCCGGCGAACAGCCCGGTGACGATGCAGAACGGCACGGCGATGGAGATCAGCCCAAGCGTCAGCATGGCGCTGGTCCATTGGCCGAACAGCGCGATGTAGAGGAAGCAGCCGCCGACCAGCAGGCCGAGTTTTCTGCCGCCGGCGGCATGCCCCGCGATGAAGGCGGCAGCGCAGACGCCGACCCAGGACAGCCGCGGCAGGACATAGGCTTCTGCGCCCCGACCGATCTTGAAATTCTTGGCCAGCAGATTGAGCGCGAAATCGAGCGGAACGCCGAGCACCGCGGTGATCGAGCGGGTGAGCCACGACAGGTTCGACTTGATCCAGCGCATCAGCGCGCTGACCCAATCGGCGACCGGCACGACGGCGCTGGCCGGATAATTGACCGCCCAGGACAGGCGGTCTCGCAACAGGAACACGACAAGCACGGCCGCGAGTGCCACCGCCCAGACGAGCAGCCAGACCTGAACCGGGCGCGACCGTGTTTCGCCGGCGCTTGCCGTCACCGTCATGTGCCGGCTCCGGAACGCTCAATGCCGGCCAGCAGATCGATCACCGCTTGCGGCGTCACCTCGCCGATCGGCTTGCCGCTGCCGTTGACGACCGCGAACGGCTTGTTGGCGGCAACGATGCTGGCGGAAAAGCTGGATATCTTGGCCTCCGGCGCCACCGTTCCGCCGTGCTCCGAGCCGTCGCAGGCGCGCATCAGGCTGCGTGCCGAGATCACCTTGGCGCGGTCGACGTCGCGGGTGAACTCGGCGACGTAGTCGGTCGCCGGATTGACCACCAGTTCCTCCGGCGTGCCGATCTGGATGACC
>NZ_RZPL01000431.1:0-4941 GCF_004022805.1 Mesorhizobium sp. M7A.F.Ca.CA.002.04.1.1
TCTCAGCTCCTTTCAGATCCTCTTTTGTTTGGCCTCCTGAACAATTCGATCACGGGCTATAAGACCCATCATAAATTCTTCGACTTTGGCGGCGGGCATACGGTTGATTCCGGCAATATCAGCAAAAAAGACTTTGCCCATTTTTGCACAAACATGTCGTCTGCGAACCGCAACGTTCAGCAGCCAATCACCCACGGCGCCCAAACCGCAGAAGAGCAGAATGCCGTCGCGGACATGAAGATGGGCCTGATGGACCAGCCTGACATTAAGTCAGCCAAAAAGAACGGCGGGGCCGTCATGCACGTCGTCGACTCCGTGCTCAAAATCGAGACGAAAGTGCTCGACTTGGCGGCAACGGCGGTGGGACTGCTCAGCTTCATTCCGGGCCTCGGACAAGTAGCCGATCTTGCCTCGATGGTTCTCGAGGCTGAGTCGCAAGCAGCCAATCTCCTGCGTACGGCCATTAACGGAGGCGATATGAAGCGAGCGCTGGAGGAAGCTGGCCTCAATATGGCCGCGCAGGCGATCGGCCTTATCGCAGGCCCCGAGGTCAAGCTGGCCATTCGAAATGGGCTCGTAAAGCACCTGATGGAAGAGGCCTTGGCGGCAGGCATTGATCTTTCGGTCTCGACGGCGCAGGACTACGCAGAAGGCTATGTGAATAACCTCAAAGCGCGCCTTGCAGGCGGCCCTGAGCAAAGCCTAGGCCTTCCGAGCATGCCATCATTCCAGAGTGTGGCAAGCAATGTGCCCTTCGTCGGCATTGCCTTATCCTAGCCGTCGCCTTGCGCGGAAGCTTTGGCTCGCGCGCTGACATAAGGGTCATTGTGGCACAAGCAGGGGTTCATCCGCATCAACGCAAGCGGTGTTCCTGACGCCATCTGGATCGGACTGTGAGGGGGATGTCCGAAGTCTGTGAAGACTTCGGTATATGACGACTTCAGAGTTACGCTGAGCCCAGCCATCTCGAGCCGGTGCGCCGGGTCGAGGTTTTCACGGGCGCCGGCCGGTAGCGGGAATGGTCTCCGGAAGGCACGGCGCGGATGGTGGCGGAGCGGCGCAGCCGAAGGAACGGCTGTCGCGCGCCCAGGGCGGCCTCCCGAACAGCAGACGATGATCTCCTGCCTTGGGCCTATATCCTCGTGCCACGCTCAAGGCAGTCGGCTGAAAACAGCGCTGATTTAAAACAGCATTATCCTGCACTGCACCCTCGATCCTTGCGCTCACCGATCGCTCGTCGACACGCACGCGGTCAAGTCGTTATCGGCGCTATGCCGATGGGCTTCGAGAGCAAGGTGGACGCTGAGCGGTGCGTCAGCCTCAGGGCGCGGCTGGCCAGCTTTGGGTCTCACGCTCTATGACGGCAACACCCGGCTGATCCACTTGGCCTGTTCGCGGGCTCCCGGCAGCGGCGCGGAAGCCACGGTCCGCCTTCCTCGGCTTCAGGCCAAAGATACCGCAGCATGCTCCAGAGCTATGTCTGCCGCCTTCGCCCCATCGTCGCTGGTCATGTGGAAAGGACAAGCAGGCTACGCACCCTATAATCCCGTCGGGCAGGATTCGACAGTCGACGGCGAGACATTCGCCAAACCTCCCCCTTGATTCTCAGCAACGTTAAAAAAAATTCACATAATGTTCGTGAGTGTAGTCTCCTGTCAGGTGGTACATTAGCCCCAATATCTGGCGTCTTAGTCGTAGAAAGGACTGTGATCTATCTTCCATTAGCATCCATACCAGCGGATTTACAGCAAATGACGAGAGAGGTCTCATGCGGATTGATGGGGATAGAAGGGCTAGCGGCTTGCTGCATCCCGTCCGGGTTGATGCTAACCAATGTTGACACTGGTAAATCGCCTAAGGACGGCAGCGCATCTTGATCGCCTTCGAATCCTGGGCCTTTGCGCGCATGCGGATCTAACCGTCGGCGAGCTGGCCGATATTACCGGTCTGCCTCGCGAGCAGGTTCGACGCCACGTTCGGCGGCTGGTCAGAGCCAACTTTCTTTGCTGCAACGAACAACGTCCGCAGTCTTCGTACCATATGCAAGCAGGAGGCAAGGATGGCGAGCTGGCTCAATTGGTGGTCGATCTCCTGCCCCACGATGATGGCCATCATAAAAGAGACCTACAACGCCTGGAAGCAATACAAGACGCGCGGTTGAAGGGACCGCCTGCTTGATCGTGAAATAGATCAGTCCAAATGGAGCGCGACTACCATGGATAACTCCGCCGGCGGCGCCATCGCGCAGCCCGACACTTACGGGCGGCCTCACTTAGCCGCCGTCGACTCCCGCGTTCACGAACTGCTTCTAAGACAGGAGCGTCAGGAGCGGACAACTCTCAAACTGATCGCCTCCGAGAACTTTGCCTCCTCGGCGGTGTTGGAAGCGACCGGGTCGATTTTCACCAACAAGTATGCCGAGGGATACCCCGGTGCGCGCTACTACGCCGGAAACGAGATCGTCGATGAGCTTGAGACCCTCGCGATCGAGCGCCTGAAAGCGCTATTTGGCAGTGAACATGCCAACGTCCAGCCTTATTCAGGCTCGCCAGCCAACCAGGCTGTCTATCGCGCGCTTTTGAGCCCCCGTGACAAAGTCATGGGCTTGCCTTTACCCGAAGGCGGCCATCTGACTCACGGTTGGTCCGTCAATTTTTCCGGCAGCGATTATCAGCGCGTCCCGTACAGGCTGCACGAAAAGACACAGCAAATTGACTATGACCACTTGCGCGAGACCGCCAAGCGGGAACGCCCGAAGCTAATTTGGGTCGGCGGAACTGCTTATCCGCGTATTTTTGACTACGCGGCAATGGCCGAAATTGCTTCGGAGGTGAACTCGTATCTGGTGGCTGACATCGCCCACATCTGCGGCCTGGTTGTCGCAGGAGTGCATCCGAACCCCGTGTCCCATTGCGATGTGGTCACCAGCACCTCTCACAAGTCGATCCGCGGTCCCCGGGGTGGCTTCATTTTATCAAGGAATGAAGACCGTTATCAGCCCCTCCATCATCCGAAGAGCAAACACAATCTGGCCAAACGTATAGACCGCGCCGTGTTCCCTCTTCTGCAAGGCGGACCGCATATGAATACTATCGCCGCGCTTGCCGTCGCTTTGCAGGAAGCAGCGAACTCGTCCTTTCGTGTCTACGGTCAGCAGATCGTCCACAACGCCAAGGCTCTGGCCCAGGCACTTCTGGAGCGAGGTTATGAACTCGTCACCGGGGGCACTGACAATCACATGCTGATCCTTGATCTTCGGGACCGGTCGCTGTCAGGCAAAGCCTATGCGGAGCGCTTATCGCGTGCAGGCATCATTGCGAATTTCAATATGGTCCCGGGCGACCGGCGGCATCCGGCGCTGACAAGCGGCATCCGCTTAGGGACACCAGCGGTGACGTCCATGGGCATGCGCGAAACGGAGATGGTGCAGATCGCCGCTTTCATCGACTCGGTCTGCCGCCAGCCCGATGACCAGGAAGTTCATGCGAGCGTACGAAGAGACGTTGCCGACTTCTGCACTGCGTTCGATGTTCCCGGCATCCCCGACCGATAAGCCACCCCAATCCAGAAACTCCTCACTAACTCCAGCACTTGAAGCGAGGGCATTTTTATGACCAGGCAGTTCGTGTTCTCTTCCGAATCCGTCGGCGCGGGACACCCCGATAAGATGGCAGACAACATCTCCGATGCCATTCTCGATGCGGTCCTGCGCACCGATCCGAAGGCGCGCGTCGCCTGTGAAGTGTTGGTGAAGACGGGGATGGTCGTTGTGGCTGGCGAGATCACCAGCCATGCCCACATCGATTACAGCCAAGTCGCCCGCGATACGATACTCGATATTGGCTACGACGATGATGCGATTGGCTTTGATGGTCGACGTTGCGCCGTCGTTCTGGCCCTCACCGAGCAGTCGCCCGACATAAGCCAGGGCGTTGATGAAGGACGAGGGCAGGATCTCGGGCAAGGGGCAGGGGATCAGGGCATCATGTTTGGATTCGCATGCAACGAGACGGATACATTGATGCCCCTGCCGATCCAACTCGCTCACCATTTGACGAAAAGACAGGCCGAGGTCCGGAAAGCGGGACAGCTTGGCTGGCTGCGTCCGGACGTGAAATCTCAAGTGTCGGTACGCTACGAAGGGCTCCGCCCGGTGGCGCTGGATACCATAGTCCTGTCAACGCAGCATGACGAAGCGGTCTCACAAGCCACGGTCCGCGAAGGCGTCATTGAGGAGATCATAAAACCGGTCCTGCCGGCCCACCTGGATACTTCGGGGATCAGATTTCTGGTCAACCCAACAGGGCGGTTCGTGGTCGGTGGGCCTGCCGGCGACTGCGGCCTCACAGGACGGAAGATCATCGTCGATTCCTACGGTGGGACCGGGCGTCACGGCGGCGGTGCCTTTTCGGGCAAGGACCCATCCAAGGTTGACCGCTCGGCGGCCTATGCCGCCCGGTATGTCGCGAAGAACATCGTTGCCAGCGGCCTTGCGGAGGTCTGCGAGGTTCAGCTTGCCTACGCGATCGGCGTGGCCAGTCCGGTTTCTGTCATGGTCAATACCTTCGGAACCGCAAGGATCGAGGAAAAAAGGATCGAGCGCCTTGTTCTCGAGGTTTTCAATCTCCGACCGAAAGGCATCATCAAGATGCTTGATCTCTTACGGCCGATATACCGCAAGACGGCGACATACGGACACTTCGGGCGTGAAGAGCCTGAGTTCACTTGGGAGAAGACGGACAAAGCTGACGATTTGCTGCGTGAAGCCGGACCGGCAGCTGCGTGAGGGCGGCTGGATCAAGCGCATGCGGCAACCCATTTCAACTCGCGAGACCACGCCCGGCCGGCGTGGCAAGAAGCCGGCTCGGGTTTTGGCGGAGATTTTGATGCCGGATTATGACGTGCTTTGCATCGGCAATGCCATTGTCGACATCATCGCCC
>NZ_RZPL01000432.1:0-4927 GCF_004022805.1 Mesorhizobium sp. M7A.F.Ca.CA.002.04.1.1
GCACCGAGATCCTGTTTTCACTGATGTCTGCTTCGCCGGGATAGACCAGCGTGACGCGCTGGATGTTGCCGCCATCGTTGCGGATTGTTACCGCCGAGCCCATCCGCACGACATTGGCCGGCATGGAAGCCGCTGCCGTGACAACGGCACGGTCCATCTCCGAAAGCAATTCTTCGGCCGTCTCGGGCACGCGGTCGAGCGACGCCCGCGCCAGGCCCGTCAGCCTATGATGGTCGGCATCGGTGACCAGAAGCCGGCTCGGTGGACGCAATCCTGTTGCATGTTGCATGGCAAACCTCATGACTTGGCGCATCGAACAGACGCGCGCCTGCCGCCGCGCAAACGGTGGCTTGATGAAAAACCGGCAGCCGCGAAGCTGTCTGGCTCGGGAATGATAATGTCAGGTAGAAATGCCCCGGTTCGGACGGACGCCAAAAGGCGACCGCGCCGGGGCTACGATCCCGCGATCGGGCAGACCCTGAACAAGGTTCTGATATAAGCTGGGTTGCTCATGCATGGAGCCTTGCCGACAGGCGTCCGCTTGTCAAGCGCGGCCAAACCGCTCAACCGCCGACATAGCGCCGATGGAAGCGCGGACCGAGGCTGGTCAGGATCTCGTAGCCGATGGTGCCGGCATGGCCGGCGGCGTCATCGACGCTTTGCGAGGGACCGAGCAGTTCGACCAGATCACCCTCGCGCAGCCTGCCGGCCGGCAGGGCGGAAATGTCGAGAATGATCGAATCCATCGACACCCGCCCGACGAAAGGTAGCCGCACGCCCTCGAACCAGGCGGCGGACGCGGCGCGGCGTTGCCAGCCATCAGCGTAGCCGAACGAAATCGTCGCCAGCCTGAGCGGGCCTTGCGCATGATAGCTGTGGCCATAGCCGACGCCGGCGCCCTTTTCGACGCTGCGCGTCTGTGCCACCTTTGCCTGCAGCCGCACCACCGGCAGCATCGGATTGGACTTTGGCGGCGTCGGATTGATGCCGTAGAGGGCGGCACCGGGGCGGGCGAGATCGTAGTGAAAGGACGGCCCAAGAAAGATGCCGGAGGAATTGGCCAGCGACGCCGGCGCCTTCGGCAACATTGCGCGCAGCCGCTCGAACACCGACCGCTGCTTCTCATTGGCCGGATGCTCCGGCTCGTCGGCGCAGGCCAGATGGCTCATCACGTAACGGATGTCGATGCCGTCGAAAGCCTGCGGATCGGCGGCGATGCGATCCACATCCCGAGGCGCCATGCCGAGCCGCGACATGCCGCTGTCGACCTGGACCGCGGCCGGCAGTTTTCGGCCGGCGCGGCGGGCCGCAGCACGCCAGGCTGCCAGTTGCTCGTGGCTGTTGATAACAGCGCAAAGGTTTGCTGCCACGGCGTCCGGCTCGGCACCGGGCGGAATGCCGTTCAACACGAAAATGGCAGGGCCGGCCCCAAGCGAGCGGCGCAGGGCGACGCCTTCGCCCAGAAGCGCAACGAAGAAGATATCGCAGCCTTCGCGCAGCAGTGCCGCCCCGACCTGGCCGGCGCCAAGGCCGTAGCCGTCCGCCTTGAGCACACCAGCGCAGGCAACATCGCCCAACCGCGCCTTCAGCCGCCGGTAGTTTTCACGGATTGCACCGAGATCGATGGTGAGGATGGCCCCAGCCGCCACTTCGCTCGTGGCGGTGACCTCTTCTGGCGGCGATTTTTGGAGGGCGTCGTTCATGGCGACCGTTCTTGTGGTGGATGGGTTAGTCAGTAGTCAGTAGTCAGTAGAATTTGGCGCGGACCGCAACAGAACATTCAACCCTACTCCCCTACTCCCCTACTCCCCTACTATCGCACCAGATGCCGGAACGCCGCCACCACATCCTCATAGACATGGCGCTTGAACGGCACGATCAGGTCGGGAAGGTCCTGCATCGGCCGCCATGCCCATTTGTCGAACTCGGCGGTGTGGCCACCCGGCGGCGGATTGATCTGGATCTCGCTGACATCGCCGTGGAAGCGAAAGGCGAACCATTTCTGCGTCTGGCCGCGATACCGGCCCTTGAAGGCGATGCCGACGAGATGCTCCGGCAAATCATAGTTGATCCAGTCCGGCGCCTCGGCCAGTAGCGAGACGCCGCGCATGCCGGTCTCCTCATAGAGCTCGCGCTCGGCCGCCTGCAGGGGCTCCTCGCCCTCGTCGATGCCGCCTTGTGGCATCTGCCAGAGCTGCGTCGTGCCGGCAAATTCGCTGTCCGGTTCGGCAATGCGGTGCCCGACCCAGACCAGGCCCTCGGCATTGAGGATCATCAGCCCGACGCAGGGTCGGTAAGGCAGCGTTTCGCGGTCGATTTTGTTCGTCTTTGGCATCAGTCACTCTTTCCAGCCGTCTTCCGAGGGCTAGCCTTTTTGCGGATCGATAGCCACCGCTGAAATCGGCACGATCTCGATGCCGCGCTTCTTGGCCTCGACCACCCAGGATGACACGGTATCGACCGTCAGGTCGAAGGCCGAACCGATGCCGACGGCAGTGCCTTTGGCCCGCGCGGTCGCCTCCAGGCTGTCGAGCTTCTTCAGGATTTCGCCGCGATCCTGCACGGCATCAATCGCCATGTCGCCGGCGACGAAGGGCACGCCGTCCTTCAGCGCCAGATCCGGCGCCAGACTGCGCGCCGACGAGCCGTCATCGATATAGGCGAGGCCGCGTTTGCCGAGCTCGGCGATGAACGGCTCCATCGCCGCCGCGTCAGCGGAAAAGCGGGCGCCCATATAGTTCATGACGCCGGTATAGTTGGTCGTCCGCGACAGCGCCCAGTGCAGGCTCTTCAGGTTCTCGTCCGCGCTCGCCGCCACCGTCAGCGTGTTGCGTCCCGGATTGACCTTGGGATAATCGAACGGTTCGAGCGGCACCTGCATGACGATCTCGTGGCCGCTCTGCCTGGCTGCCTGCATCCAGCGGCCGATGCTGTTGCCTTGCGGCGCGAAGGCCAGCGTCACTTCCGCCGGCAGCTTGGCGATGGCCGCCTGGGTGCCGGTCTGCGAAACCGAAAGTCCACCGATGACGATCGCCACCCGTGCGCCGCGCCCGCCCGACCAGGGCCGCGCATAGACGTCGAACGGCCGCCTGCCATCGGCGGCGCGCACCGGCAACGGCCCGGTCTCGCTGGCCTCGATCAGCGCCTTGTCTGGAATATGCGCGACCTTCAGGTTCTGGCCGACGGTCGACGGGTCGCGAATGACGATCGCTGCCTTGGGCGGCCCATCGCCCTCCTCCGTCTGCACATGGATGATCTGCGGCCCACCTGATTTGACCGGCGCCTCCGGCTTCGGTGCCGCCGGGGCCAATGCAGGCGGCGCGGCGGCAGGTTCGGCCGCCGCGGTCACTTTCGGCGTTGAAACGGCAACCTGTTGCGGCTTACGAAACGGCTTTTCCCTGAGCGCGATCGCGCCGGAGATGCCTGCCACCACCAGCACGGCCACTGTCGCCATGATCGCACCGCCGCTGAGCTTGCCGGCGGCGCGCGGCGGCCGGACTGCCTGTCCGAGCGGGCGTTCGATGTCCTTGCCGATATCAGTCAAGCGTAATCCCCGGGCGCATGGCTCCGAAGGCGAAGCCACTTCGAAACGGCATGCGCGAATTCATCAATCCCGGCGCACCCCCGCGCCATGCCTTGGGAGCTTTGCCTCGCCCCCGAATCAAACTGCCGGAACCTTTCGGTCCCGGCAGCATCGCATTGCTTCCATCATGCTCAAACAGAAAGATGGAGCGGCGCGTGCGCCGCTCCAGATCCCTACTGGTTGAGAACCGCCTTTTGCGGATTGGGCGGGAAGGACGGATCGGTCTTCTGGCCACGCAGCAGCTGCTCGGCATAGATGAGCTGCAGATCGTCTTTCGGATCCGGCGGCACATAGGCGGCCGAGCCCGAACCCGTCGTGCTCTCGTCGGCGCCCTTGATATGGCCCTTGAGATCGGATTCGCCACGCGTCAGATCCCTGCCCTGCAGTTCCGGCGGCAGTGGCTGTTCGACCTTGATGTCGGGCGTGATGCCCTTGCCCTGGATCGACTTGCCGGACGGCGTGTAATAGAGCGCCGTCGTCAGCCTGAGCGCACCATTCTCGCCGAGCGGAATGATGGTCTGCACCGAACCCTTGCCGAAGGACTGCGTGCCGACCACCGTGACGCGGCGCAGGTCCTGCAGCGCGCCGGCGACGATTTCCGAGGCACTGGCCGAACCGCCATTGACCAGGACGATCATCGGCTTGCCGTTGATGTCGTCGACCTGCTTGGGCTTGGCGTCGAAGCGGGTGACGTCCTTGGGGTCGCGGCCGCGCGTCGAGACGATCTCGCCGCGGTTGAGGAAGGCATCGGACACGCTCACCGCCTGGTCGAGCAGGCCACCCGGATTGAGGCGGAGATCCAGAACGTAGCCCTTCAGCTTGTCGTCGGGAATCTGCTTCTTGATGGTGTCGATGGCGTTCTCGAGGTCGTCGTAGGTCTTTTCGGTGAAGGAGGTGATCTTCATGTAGCCGATGTCGTTCTCGACCCGGAACTTGACCGCCTTGACCTTGATGATGTCGCGCACGACCGTCAGTTCGATCGGCTTGTCGGCGCCCTGGCGCAGGATGGTCAGCTTGATCGGCGTGTTGACCAGGCCGCGCATCTTGTCGACCGCATCGTTGAGGGTCAGGCCGCGAACCTCTTCGCCGTCGATCTTGGCGATGTAGTCGCCGGCCAGCACGCCTGCCTTGGCGGCCGGCGTGTCGTCGATCGGCGTGATCACCTTGACCAGATCGTTCTCCATGGTGACTTCGATGCCGAGGCCGCCGAACTCGCCCTTGGTCTGGACGCGCATATCCTGCGCCTGCTCGGCATTCATGTAGGAGGAGTGCGGGTCAAGCGAAGCCAGCATGCCGTTGATGGCATTCTCGACCAGCGACTTGTCGTCGGGCGGCGTCACATAC
>NZ_RZPL01000433.1:0-4923 GCF_004022805.1 Mesorhizobium sp. M7A.F.Ca.CA.002.04.1.1
GTCCTCGACCGACAATGTGGTCTGGGTAACGAAGCCTAGCGCCTGCGGATCGGTGGGCGAGAGCTTTGCGGCATCGGCTTCGGTTTCGATCAGGGTCACCGCTCCGTCCGGGAGCTGGCCCATGGTGCCGATCACCTCGGGATGTCCGGCGTGACCAATCAACAGCACATGACGGCCGAGCCGCTGATGGCGCATCGCCTGCTTGTGGACCTTCGACACCAGCGGGCAGGTGGCATCGAGATAGAAGAGATTGCGCGCCTTCGCATCCGCCGGCACCGATTTCGGCACGCCATGCGCCGAGAACACGACGGGCGACTGCCGATGTTCGGCCGGGATCTCGGAGAGTTCCTCGATGAAGACGGCGCCAAGGCTTTGCAGCCCCTCGACGACGTAGCGGTTGTGCACGATTTCATGGCGGACGTAGACCGGCGCGCCATATTTCTTCAGCGCCAGCACGACGATCTGGATGGCACGGTCGACACCGGCGCAAAAACCGCGCGGCTGGCAGAGCCGGATCGTCAGAGGTGGTTTGGTGGTTGTCTGAAGCATTAAATCCGGGCCGGTTGATCAAAGCCGAAATGAGGTGCGCACCCCTGCCCTGTCAAGGGCATCGGTAGAAAGGGGGCGTCGCTCGCATTCATTCCTCTTTCGCGGGGCGGCGAAGCCGCAGGATGAGCACGGCGGCGAGCGTGGCGGCAAGCCCGTACCAGGTGACGGCATATTGCAGATGGCTGTTCGGCAGGTCGATGATGGTGACGCCGCCAACCGGCAATCCGCCTGGATTTGGCGTCTTGTCTGCGTCGATGAAGATCGGCACCAGCGTGAACCCAGCCGGCAGGCCCGCGCTCGCCGCCATGACGTCGCGGTCCTTCCAGTAGAAGATGTTCTTCGCCACATCGTTGTCGGGCAGCATCATCGACGGCTTTGCTGGCAGGGGGTTGCGAGCGAGCCCCGTGACCGTCACTCTGCCGGTCACCTGTCCCTTGGCGCGCTTGGCGGCGTCCTTCAGATCGTAAGGCACGAAGCCGCGATTGATCAGGACGAAGCGGCCGTCGTCGAGCGCCAGCGGCGTGTAGACATTGAAGCCGGCATCACCCTCCCAGGTCGCGTAAAAATGCCGTTCGCCTTGATGCAGGAACGTCCCGGTGACGGCGACGGGCGTATAATCGACGTCCCCGGTGGCTGCGAATTCTTTCTCGACCTCGGCCAGCGGCCGCGGCGCTGAATGAGTGCGCTGGTCGATGGTCTGCAGAAGGCCTTCCTTCCAATAAAGGCGCTGCACCTGCCAGGTGCCGAGCGCCAGCAGGATCAGGAACAGCACAAGGCCAAGGCCGAGCAGCAATGCCGTCCTAGGCCGCGATCGGCCATCGGCTTTAACGGTTGCCTCGCTCATTCGCCGCGATCCAACCGGCCTTCGGCCGCCTTGTTGCGGTATTGCAGCGTCAGCAGCACGCCTTTGATCAGCCTCAGCGCCGCCAGGCACAGCACGACAGCCAGCGGAATCCAGACCAGCAGATGCAGCCAGAGCGGCGGGCTAAGCGTGACTTCAACCCAGAGCGCCAGGCCGACGATAAGGAAGCCTATGATCAGGATGACGAACACCGCCGGCCCGTCGCCGGCATCGGCGTAGGAATAATCGAGGCCGCAATTGACGCAGCGCTTGCCGACAGTGAGGAAGCCGGAGAACAACCGCCCCTCGCCGCAGCGCGGGCAGCGGCCATGCAGGCCGGCCGAGATCGGATCGATCGGCGGCCAGATCGCCCTGTCTTCACTCATGGGAGCGTCGTCGCTCATTGCTTACCGCTCGATTTCGATCGGTGTGCCATCGGCCACCAGCGCCCAGATTTCGTCCATGTCGGAGTCCGTAACCGCAATGCAGCCGTCGGTCCAGTCGACCAATTGAAGCAGCCAGCCCCACCAGCCATAACCATTCGGTTGGCCGTGGATCATGATCATGCCGCCCGCGCCGACATTGCGCGCCTTGGCGGCGGCCTCATCGTCGGCATTGGGGTACGAAATATGGATCGATTTGTGCGCGATGCTGTTCGGGTTGCGCCAGTCGAGGACATAGTTCCCCTCGGGCGTGCGCTGATCGCCCTCCTGGTGCTTGTGCCCGACGGGATCGCCGCCGAGCGCGATGCCGTAGTTTCGCAGGACCTTGCCGTCGCCGATCAGTTCCAGCCGGCGTTCGGCCTTGTGAACACGCACCAGGTCCACCTTCTCGCCGGCAAAGGCCGGGAGTGCCCCGATCATCAATGCGCAAATAGCCCGGAAGATTGTCAGTCGCATTGGCTATCGATCAGCGATCATTGCGCCAAAAAGAAGAAGGCGGCCACGTTGCCGCGGCCGCCTCCAGAAATGAAAATCCCTCAGGCCTGGATCAGTGGCCCTCGATCACCGCGCCGACCGATCCCCAGACGTAGATCGAGGCGAACAGGAACAGCCAGACCACGTCGACGAAGTGCCAGTACCAGGCGGCCGCCTCGAAGCCGAAATGCTGCTTGGGGGTGAAATCACCCTTCATCGCCCGGATCAGGCAGACCAACAGGAAGATGGTGCCGATGATGACGTGGAACCCGTGGAAGCCGGTCGCCATGAAGAAGGTGGCGCCATAGATGGAATCCTTGAAAGCGAACGGAGCGTGCATGTACTCGTAGGCCTGCACCATGGTGAACAGCATGCCGAGGCCAACGGTCAGCACCAGGCCGTTGATCAGCCCCTTGCGGTCGCCGTGAAGAAGCGAATGGTGCGCCCAGGTCACCGTGGTGCCCGACAGCAGCAGGATGACGGTGTTGTAGAGCGGCAAATGGAAGGGATCGAGAACCTCCATGCCCTTCGGCGGCCAGACGCCACCAGTAAATGTGGCGCGCGCGTAGTTCTGTGCCTCACCGGCAAAAAGGCTGGCATCGAAATAGGCCCAGAACCAGGCAACGAAGAACATCACCTCCGAGGCGATGAACATGATCATGCCATAGCGCAGGTGCAGCGACACGACCCGCGTATGATGACCCTCATGCGCTTCCTTGATCGTGTCCGACCACCAGGCGAACATGGTGTAGAGGACGATCACGAGGCCGATGAAGAACAGCCACGGATTGGCGATGTTGAAGCCGAAGATCGGGAACGACCCGCCCTTCAGATATTCCATCAGGGCGACACCGCCAAAGGCCATGACCAGCGCCCCTACCGAGCCTAGGAAAGGCCATGGGCTCGGGTCGACGAGATGATAGTCATGCTGTGGTTTTGCGTGCGCGTCTGCCATATCAACCCCCGAGATTTGCTTCGGTATTCGAAATTGTCTTGCTGTTGCCATCGGTCGGCGCCGAGGAGGCGACCGGCTTGGTCTTCTCGACCGGGAACATCGTGTAGGACAGCGTGATCGTCTTCACGTCCTTGAGCTCCGGCACATTGACGATGTCGGGGTCCACGTAGAACAGGACCGGCATGTCCAGCGTCTCGCCGGGCTTCAGCGTCGTGTCGGTGAAGCAGAAGCACTCGACCTTGTTGAAATAGGGGCCCGCCAGTTCAGGCTGCACGTTGAAGGTGGCGCGGCCGGTCACCGAACGATCGAACTTGTTGGTCGCCTGGTAGTGCGCCTGCACGGTCTCGCCGATCTTCATCGTCATCGAGCGCTGGACCGGCTGAAACTCCCATGGCACGCCGGCGACGTTGGCATCGAAGCGGACGGTGATCTCGCGGTCGAGCACGCGGCCGGCATACTGCTTCTCGGCACGTTGCGTCGTGCCGCCATAGCCGGTCGCCTGGCAAAACATCTTGTAGAGCGGCACCGCGGCATAGGCCATGCCGATCATGCCGGTGAAGAAGGCGAGGCAGACAGCCGCGACGATGACGTTGCTGTTCTTGCCCGCCGCTTTCCTGGACTTCTCGACGCTCATCACATCGTGCCCAGATTGTGGCCGAACTTCACGATCGTCGCGATGTAGAAAATGACCACCAGCAGCGCCAGCGCCACGCCGATGGCGATAGAACGGCTGCGCTGCGCCTTCTTCTGACGCTCGGTCAACGTGACGGTCTCGAGCTTTTCCTCGATCATGGTCATGCTCCACCCATGGCAAGCGCGCGTTCGACAACGCTGTCGGCCAGATAGGCAGCGAAGATGGCGAAGAGATAAAGCAGCGAATAGGCGAACAGGGCCTTGGCCGGTTTCATGACGCGGTCATCGTCGGCCATGCCAAGCACTTTCCACGCGTACCAGGCAAAACCGACCCCGAGCAGCAGGGCGGCCACGCCATAGAAGGGCGTGGTGTAGCCGAGCAGCCACGGCAGCACGCCTACCGGGGCCAGCACCAGCGCATAGGCGAAGATCTGGCGGCGCGTCGAAGCGTGGCCGGCGACGTTGGGCATCATCGGAATACCGGCCTTGGCGTAGTCCTCGGATTTGAAAAGCGCCAGCGCCCAGAAATGCGGCGGCGTCCAAAGGAAGATGATCAGGAACAAGACAACGCTTTCGAGGCTGACCGTCCCGGTCACCGCGGCCCAGCCGATCACGGGCGGAATGGCACCGGCGGCCCCGCCGATGACGATGTTCTGCGGCGTCCAGCGCTTCAGCCACATCGTGTAGACGACGGCGTAGAAAAAGATGGTAAAGGCCAGCAGCGTCGCCGCCAGCCAGTTGACCAGCACGCCGAGCGTCATCACCGACAGCACCGACAGCACCAGCCCGAAGGTCAGCGCTTCGTGCGGCTGGATGCGACCGGCCGGGACCGGGCGGCTGGCGGTCCTGGTCATCACGGCATCGATGTCGGCATCGTACCACATGTTGAGCGCGCCGGAGGCGCCAGCACCTATCGCAATAGCCAGGATGGCGATCACCGCCAGCAGAGGGTTGATGGTCACGGGGGCGGCGACCAGGCCGACAAAGGCGGTGAACACCACCAGCGACATGACGCGCTGCTGAAGCCG
>NZ_RZPL01000434.1:0-4882 GCF_004022805.1 Mesorhizobium sp. M7A.F.Ca.CA.002.04.1.1
CACCCGGCTGGTTTTCGACGGATCGTCGGCCTGCGAAGCGTTCGCCCAGGTGATGACGAGGCGGGTCG
The DNA here is from genome assembly GCF_004022805.1 of Mesorhizobium sp. M7A.F.Ca.CA.002.04.1.1. NCBI lineage: Bacteria > Pseudomonadati > Pseudomonadota > Alphaproteobacteria > Hyphomicrobiales > Phyllobacteriaceae > Mesorhizobium > Mesorhizobium sp. M7A.F.Ca.CA.002.04.1.1. The sequence continues at coordinate 69 of NZ_RZPL01000434.1, forward strand.
GCGGCGAAATCTCGACGACCTTGCCGACGAGTTCGACGGTCCGTTCGTCATTGGCGCGGATGTGTTCCCATTTCGAGCCCGGCGTCCATTCGGAGACGTTCTCGTGGCCCCAGTAGCGCTTTGCGATCTCGGGCTTGATTATCGCCTCGAACACCTTCTGCGGCGTCGAGCGGATATAGGTCACGTAGACAAAGCTCGTGGTCTCTCTGGTGGTCATTGGTCTTCTCCTTCGAGTTCCTGCTTCAGGTCGTGCAGCAGGCTGAGCCGCTGCCGTTCGAATTTCCGTACCCAGCGCTCGTAGACTTCGTGCAGCGGCACGGGATTGATGAAATGTAGTTTTTCGCGGCCGCGCTTGACCGTGCTCACCAGGTTGGCCGCCTCCAGCAGGTCGAGGTGCTGGGTGGCGGATTGCCTGGCCATGTCCAGATGATCGCAAAGCTGACCGAGCGTCTGCCCGTTCTGCTCGCACAGAAGGTCAAGCAGCCTTCTGCGTGTCGGGTCGCCCAGCGCTTTGAAAACCTTGTCGGCGTCCATCTGCCTCACTCTGTTGTAAGGCATAATATGCAGGTAAATACCTGCATGTCAACCGGCAATCCGACCGGCGTTGAATGACCGCTCGTCGGCACGGCTCCGCACCTGGCAACTGCGCCAGGCAGATCACCGTGAAATCGCGGAGCAAAGATATGTAAAATGAGCCTGCGGGGCTTCAAACGCCGCCAGGCTCTATCCGATTTTGAGCACGTCTCCGGCTAAAACCGGAACTATGCTTGCAGGGGACCTCAGGCGCCCTCGACCAGGACAATTTCGCCGTCGGCGACCTTCTGGCGAATGGCGGCGGCGCGCTGGTATTCCGGCGAATGGTAGCAATCGTGTGCGGCAGCCAGCGATTCGAACTCGATAATGACATTGCGTGCGCGGCCGGGGCCTTCGGCCTTTTCGTACTCGCCGCCGCGCGCCAGGAACTTCGCCCCGAAGCGCTCGAAGGCAGGTTTGGCGGCGGCGACATAGTCCTTGTAGCCTTCCGCGTCGCGCACATCGACACGAGCGATCCAATATCCTTTGGGCATTTTCTTGGTCTCCGAACTTGTTCCTGGAAATCTCAGGCCGAGCGCATCTCGTCGAGGATGGCTTCGGCCGCTTCCCGTTTGTTGGCCGCAGCAATGATCGGACGGCCGACGACGAGGTGGCTGGCGCCGTTGCGAATCGCCTGGCCCGGCGCCACCACACGCTCCTGGTCGCCATGGTCGCTGCCCGCCGGCCGGATGCCGGGCGTCACCACCGCCATGTCGGGTCCCACGATCCGGCGCACCGCCTCGGCCTCCGCGGCCGAGCAGACGATGCCGCCCATGCCGGCATGCAGCGCCTGTTCCGAGCGCCTAAGCACCAGCGTATGCGGATCGTACTCATAGCCGACGTCGATCATGTCCTGCTCGTCCATCGAGGTCAGAACGCTGACGGCAAGCAGGCAAAGGTCGCTGCCTCTGGCCGCCTCTACGGCGGCCTGCATAGCCTTGGGATAGGCGTGAATGGTCAGCATGGTCACGCCCATCTTGACGATGTTCTCGACACCCTTGGCCACCGTGTGGTCGATGTCGAGCAGCTTCATGTCTAGGAAGACGTTGGTGCCGCCGCTGGCCAGCTCCCTGGCGAAGTCGAGCCCGCCGGCGAAGGCAAGCTGGTAGCCGATCTTGTAGAAGGAGACGATGCCGTCGAGTTCGCGCACTGCCTGCTCGGCTTGCTTCACTGTCGGCACGTCGAGGCCGACGATGAGCCGGTCGCGCATGCTATTGGCGATCATGCCTCGATCCGGGTGGACAGCAGGCGCGAGGTCTCGATCAGCGTGCGGCATAGGTGCTCCATCGATTTGTGCAGTCTTTCGTCACGGAAATTTCCATCCTCGTCGAAGGCGTCACCGCCGTCGGGCACCGAGCATTCCGGCGTCACCACCTCCATCTGGCAACGCACCAGCACCGCGCGCAGATGGTTGATGCAGCGGATACCGGCAAAGTGCCCGTTGGAGGACGAGCAAAGGCCAACGACCTTGCCGGCCAGCGGCCTGACTGGCCGGCCACCATCCCTGCGCACCCGGCTCACCCAGTCGATCGTGTTCTTGAGCAGCGGCGGAATGGAGCCGTTATATTCGGGCGTGGCGATCAGCAGCCCGTCATGGGCCATGATGAGACGGCCGAGTTTCTGGGCGTTTTCGGGAACGCCTTTTTCCTTTTCCAGGTCTTCGTCCATGATCGGCAGGGGGTATTCGGCGAGCGAGATGCGGGTCACCTCGGCACCTTGCATGGCGAGTTCCTTTTGCGCCACGTCGGCGGCCCTGCCGCTATAGGCGCCGCTGCGCACCGAGCCGGCGAAGACGAGGATTTTCGGGATCACTGCCATTGGCCACCCTTGTTCCCGGACAGGTACAGCCAAGGACGGCTCAAATCAACGGCTGGATAGGATAGGGGAATAGGGCAGTAGGGAATATGGGAGTAGAAAATAGCCTGGAAATGGAACCCTTCATCCCTACTCCCTTACTCCCCTATTGCCTTATTCCCTTCTCACTAGTGCGCTTCGCGGCGATAGATCCACAGCTGCGTCGGCGGAATGTTGCGGAGGATGAAATCGAAATGTTTGACCGTATAATTGCCGCGGCCGGGTGGGATCGGCGACATCGGGCCATAGGTCAACTGCACGATCGGCCGTCCGGCCGGGATGCGGTCGAGCAGGCTCTCGATATAGGCGATGCGCTGGGCGACCGGAAAGTTGAGCAGCGGCACGCCCGAAACGACGGAATCGAAGATCATCCCGCTCTTGTCGCCAAGCGTGGCGTTGAGGTTGAAGGCGTCGCCCTCGATGACGTTGACGCCGGGATAGAGCCGCCGCAGGTGACGAACGAAATCCGTGGAATATTCGACAGCGTAGAGGTTTTCGGGGCGTACGCCCTGGGCGAGGATGGCGCGGGTGATGACGCCGGTACCGGGACCGACCTCGAGCACTGGCAGGCCGGATTTAGGATTGACGATCGAGGCCATCTTGCGCGCGGTGATCGAACTGGTCGGCACGATCGAGCCAACCGTCTTCGGCTTGTCGATCCAGCCCTTGAAGAATTTGAGTTCGTCGTCGAACTTTTCGACAAGCGCCTTCCGCAGTCCAGGGCCACGTGTCATGCAAGCTCTCCTCAGCGCTCCCCGCAAAGTTACTTAGCACCTGAGCGGTGCTAGGCAAGGCGCGGCCGGACGCATGTCGTGGATAAGATAATTTTCGTCGCGTCTCAAGGGGTGACGCGATTCAAGGATTTACGCGTGGCAAATCGGCTTACGCGGGCCAAAGTGCATCAACGCTCGCCGAAAGACTCGAAGAAATCCTTCATACGGGCGAAAAAGCCGCTCGATTGAGGCGAATTGTCCTGCGAGGAGAGCTGTTCGAACTCCTCCAGAAGTTCGCGCTGGCGCCGGGTCAGGTTCTGCGGCGTCTCGACCGCGGTCTGGATGTAGAGGTCGCCGACATTGGGCTGGCGCAGCACAGGCATGCCCTTGCCCTTGAGGCGGAACTGGCGCCCGTTCTGTGTGCCTTCGGTCACCTTGACCTTGGTCTGCGTGCCGTCCAGCGTCGTCACCTCGAAGGAGCCGCCAAGGGCTGCCGTCGTCATCGAGATCGGCACCTTGCAATAGAGATCGGCGCCGTCGCGCTGGAAGAACTCGTGCGGTTTGACCGCCAGGAAAATATAGAGGTCGCCCGAGGGCCCGCCGCGCAGGCCGGCTTCGCCCTCATTGGCAAGGCGGATGCGGGTGCCGTCCTCGATGCCGGCCGGGATGTTGACCGACAGCGAACGCTCCTCGGTGACGCGGCCCTGGCCGGCGCATTTCGGGCACGGATCCTTGATCGTCTGGCCGCGCCCCTGGCATTGCGGGCAGGTCCGCTCGATCGAGAAGAAACCTTGCGTGGCGCGCACCTTGCCGTGGCCGTTGCACATCGAGCAGGTGACGGGCTGGGTGCCGGGCTTGGCGCCGCTGCCCGAACATTCAGAGCACGAGATCGACGCCGGCACCCGGATCTGTGCGGTCTTGCCGGCAAAAGCCTCTTCCAGGGTGATTTCCATGTTGTAGCGCAGGTCGGCGCCGCGCTCGCGGCCGCCCGACGAGCGGCGCTGGCGCCCGCCCATCATGTCGCCGAAAATGTCCTCGAAAATGTCGGCGAAGCCGCCGGCGCCAAAGCCCTGGGCCCCGCCATTCATGCCGCCCTGTTCGAAGGCGGCGTGGCCGAAGCGGTCATAGGCCGCGCGCTTCTGCGGGTCTTTCAGCGTCTCGTAGGCTTCGTTGATTTCCTTGAACTTGTGCTCGCAGGAATGGTCGCCGGGGTTGCGATCGGGATGGAACTGCATGGCGAGCTTGCGGAAAGCGCTCTTGAGCTCCTTCTCATCGGCGCCTTTTTGCACGCCCAGCGTCTCGTAGAAATCAGCTTTCATTTTTTCCCGCTGTCCGGATGCTCAACGTCTTGAAGCATTGTTGCGTCTCTTGCCGGCACTGACGCTTCGATTTAGGTGCGATGGAAGGGGGATGCCAGTGTCGACGCGGCTTTGCCTGCATTTTTTCAGCAAGGCCCGCTGTTTTTCTGCAAGGGGTTGCAAAAAAGCCCGGCCTTCGCCGGGCTTTTCGCTTTATCTTGCCGTCAAACGGTTCAGGCCGACTTCTTCTTGTCGTCGTCCTCGTCGATTTCCTCGAAATCGGCGTCGACAACGTCACTGTCCTTGGCGGCGTCCGCCTTGGCGTCGGCTTCCGCCGCTTCCTTCTGCGAAGCCTCGTACATGGCCTGGCCAAGCT
>NZ_RZPL01000435.1:0-4875 GCF_004022805.1 Mesorhizobium sp. M7A.F.Ca.CA.002.04.1.1
GAAACCGTGCGCTCGAGCCACGGCAGGTCGCGAAACACGATCCGCGGCGGCGCAGCGGCACGCAGGCTGGCTTGCACCGTCGCCAAGCCGAGACCCGCGCTGACAAGGCCGAGCGAGGTCAGCGGGTCCGCCGTCTCATAGGCGATGTCGGGCAAAAAGCCGGCTTTGGCGCAGGCGGCAAGGAACTGGCCGCGATTGGTGTCGTCCGGCTGGCGCACGACGGTGATCCAGGTGCGACCGTCAAGATGGTGAGGCCCGATCTCTGGCACTTCAACGAGTGGGTCATCTTCGGGGATCGCCAGCACCAGCGGCTCATGCCGCAGCGCCATGGCGGCGACATCCGGATCATCATCGGGTGGCGGCGAGTAGACAAAGCCCAGATCCAGCGACCGCTGCCGTAGCCCTTCCAACTGCGCCGCCGAGCGCAGGCTTCTCAGCTGCAGGTGGAAATCCGGCCGGTCGCGACGGAACTGGCGCAGCATCCCGGCGACAAGCCCGGCATGAACGGCCCCTTCGACATAGCCGATGGCGAGCCGGCCGACGGCGCCGCTGGCCAGGTTGCGGCCGAACTCCTCCACACGTCGCGCATTGGACAGCAGCGCGCGGGCCTCGGTGAGGAAGGCGCGGCCCTCGGCGTTGAGATGGACCCGCTGCTTCGACCTCTCAAAGAGGGAAACACCCAACTGCTCCTCGAGCTGGATGATCTGCCGGCTGAGTGGCGATTGGGAAATATGCAGCATTTCGGCTGCGCGCCCGACATTTCCGGTTTCGGCGACCGTGACGAAATAGCGGAGCTGGCGCAGGTCGAACATTTCTCCTCCAAGGCTCAAGTCCCTTTGGGTCTCAACTTTATCCTAATCAGTCTTGGACTGTCTGACCAGCCAAAAGCGATAATCGGCCATCCCAACCAAAGGAGACCGCCATGCAGTTCTTTGCCCTTCTCGCTCGCAACACCGAAAAATTTACCGATGCCGATTTCGCTCCACTTCTGCCCGGCGAAGCCGAACAGCGGCGCACGCTCTACGCCGAAGGGGCGGTACGTCAGGTGTGGAACCGAGGCGACATCCCGGGCAGCGGCATGATGCTCGAGGCTGCTGATGATGCTGAGGTTCGCGGCCACCTCGCCACCTTGCCGTTGGTCAAGGCCGGCATGATGGACATTGCCGCAATCGTGCCCCTCAAGCCCTACCCCGGCTTCGGCCCGAAGCACTGACAGGGCACATCCGGGGGTGACGAAGGCGTCACCCCCGGATTGACACGGGGATCGACAGACTGTGATCGGCTGTCAAGAAACCGTCACACGAAACCGGCTTCGCGCGTGCTAGGAATCAGTATCAGGCAGCCGCCGTGCGGCGCCATCTTCGGAACATGCATCTGGCACCGCCCATGGACATCACTCTCGCCCCGGAAGGCACCGATCTCTCGCCCTACCTGCCCGACGAGCACGGACTGTTCTTCATCTATCACTTCACCGCTGAGGGCGTGCGAACCAGGGACGCCGCCGCCGCGCACTGGACATGGCGCAGCTACCAGCTTTCCGACATGCGGGCCCGTCACGAAATCGGCGCCGATCGGGTTTTGCCGGCACCGGCGCGTGAAGCTTTCCTGTCCGCCAGCCATGGCTGCCACATCGACCTCGAGGACGACTGGCTCTATGGCGATCTGCCGGACCTGCGCCATGACTATTCGGCGGAAGCGGGCGGGCTTGGCCATTTCCGCTTCGCGCTCAATGACACGATGCTGGTCGGCGCCCGCAAGCAACCGCTGCAGTCGGTCGACAACATCCGCAAGGCGATCGAGAATGGATCGCGCAAGTTCCGCTCGCCAGCCGAGTTGATCGAGGCTGTCGTCGGCCAGTCGTTCGATGGCATGGTGGCGGAACTTGCGGCACTCGGCGACAGTCTCGACGGCATCGAAGACCGTATCGTCTGCGACGCATGGCACAATGAACGGCAATCCCTGGTCGACGCGCGCCGGCATCTGGTGGTGATCCACAGGCAGATGGCGACGCTGACCAATCTGTTCCGTCACCTTGATCATTCGCACCGCAACGACCTGCCAGACAGCATCAACGACATGGCCGCGCGCCTTTCACACCGGGCGCAGACGCTGCACTATGACGGCGAGCAATTGCAGGCGCGCGCCCGGCTATTGCAGGACGAGCTTATGGCAAAGCTGACGACGCAGTCGAACCGGCTGCTGTACGTCCTGTCGGTGATGACGGCGGTGCTGTTGCCGATGACCATCATCTCAGGCCTGTTCGGCATGAACGTTGGGGGCCTGCCGCTGGTCGACACGCCAATGGGCTTTTGGGTGGTGACGGCTGTGTCGATGGTGATCGCGGGCGCGACCTATCTCTTTGTCAGGCGGCTCGGACAGATGTAGCACCCGCCGGCAGCTTTCACGCAGTGGCGCGAAGATCCTCGATGATGGTGCCGGCGGCGGCCACTTCCGCTTCGTGATCGGGCTCGCGCCAGGTCTCGGCAAGCCCAGCCGCATGCCATTCGCGCATCGCCGGCAGAGCAAGCAACTGCGCCGGATACGCTGCAGCCGCACCCTCGAAGGAGAGCCCATAAGACTGTGCGCGGAACGCCACCGGGGCAAAGAAAGCATCTACTGCGGTGAAATGAGCGCCCGCCAGAAATGGCCCGCCGAAACGAGCAAGACCATCATTCCAGAGGTCGCCGAGGCGAAAGAGGTCCTGCTTCAGCGCATCGGACATCGGAAACGGCTCTACCCGCACGCCGCAACTCATCGGACAGGCGCTGCGCAATGCGGTGAAGCTCGAATGCATCTCGGCGGCGGCCGAGCGCGCCCAGGCGCGCGCCTTGGCTTCGACGGGCCACACGCCATGGTGGCGTTCGGCCAGATATTCGACGATGGCCAGCGAATCCCAGACCGCCCAGCCGTCGTCGACCAGGCACGGCACGCGGCCGCTCGGTGAGAAGGAACGGTACAGATCCCAGCTCGATCCGGTCGGGAATGGCGTCAGCCGTTCCTCGAATGGGATATCCAGCGCGCGCATCAGCACCCAGGGCCGCAGCGACCATGAGGAATAATTTTTGTTGGCGATATGCAGCAGGTACATCGAACCCCCTTACCGTGCGGGCTGCGGCGCGGCGCGTCGCGCTGTCGTCAACATCGACCAGGAATAGACTGCCAAAGCCGCCCAGATCAGCGCAAAGGCGATGGCCTGGATGGTGCCGAAAGGCTCGTCGAAGATCAGAACGGCGATCAGGAACACCATGGTCGGCGCGATATATTGCATGATGCCGATGGTTGACAGCCGCAGCAGCTTGGCGCCGAAGGCGAACAGCAACAACGGCACCGATGTGACTGGACCGCAGCCGATCAGCAACGCCGTATCCGTGCCACTGCTGGATACGATGTGGTCCTGTCCGGTCGCGATGAGATAGACTATGTAGCCAAGTGCCGGCACCGACAGCAGAAGGACTTCGAGCAAAAATCCCTGGCTCGGGCCGATCGGCAGCGTCTTGCGGAAGAAGCCGTAGGCGGCGAAGGAAAACGCCAGTGCCAACGACACCCAGGGCAGCTTGCCGCCTTCGATGGTCAGCACGGCGACGGCGACGGCCGCCAGCACCACCGCCGCGATCTGCAGCCGGTCGAGCCGCTCGCCGAGCAGCAGCGCGCCGACAACGACGCTGACCAGGGGATTGATGTAGTAGCCGAGCGCGGTTTCGACGGTGCGGTCGACCGCGATCGCCCAGACATAGATGCCCCAGTTGACCGAGATCAGCGCCGCCGTCAGCGCGGCCATGGCGATGGTGCGCGGCGAACGAAGCGCCGCCTTGAAATCCGCCGTGCGGCCGGCCCAGATCAGAACGGCGGCGGCGATCGGCACCGACCAGACGATGCGATGGGCAATGACTTCCGCGAGCGGCAGATGAGCGACCGCCTTCATGTAGAAGGGCAGCAATCCCCATAGCAGATAGGCGCCGAGCGCCAGCAGAAAGCCGCGCCGGGCCTTGGACTCTGCATCCAGGGTAATTGCTTCAGTGGCCATGGGCCAACGCTATGGCCCAGTCACCTTGGCAAGACCATCGCAAAGTTCTGATGGATCAATGGACTTTCGCTGATGGTTCAACCCTATTCGGCGGCCACCAGTCCGGCCATCTCGCGGTTCTTCATCAGCTTGTAGACGATGGAATCCATCAGCGCCTGGAACGAGGCGTCGATGATGTTCTCGGAAACGCCGACCGTCCACCAGCGCGCGCCGGTGCCGTCATGCGATTCGATCAGAACGCGGGTGATCGCCTCGGTACCGCCATTGAGGATACGCACCTTGAAGTCGGCCAGCTCCATGTCGGCGATCTCGCCCTGGAATTTGCCGAGGTCCTTGCGCAGCGCGATGTCGAGTGCGTTGACCGGGCCATGCCCCTCGGCCACCGACATCTTCTCCTCGCCATCGACCACCACCTTGACGATCGCTTCGGAGACCGTCTTCAACTGGCCGTTGGCGTCGAAGCGGCGCTCGACCATACAGCGGAACGAGGTGACGTTGAAGAATTCCGGCAGGCCGTGCAGCATCTTGCGGGCGAGGAGTTCGAAGCTGGCATCGGCGCCTTCATAGGCATAGCCCTCGGCCTCGCGCTCCTTGACCACGGATATCAGCGCGTCGAGCCGGTGATCGTCCTTCGGCACCTCAATGCCGCGTCGCCTCAGCTCGGCGAGGAAATTGGCCTTGCCGCCCTGGTCCGAGACCATGACACGGCGGCGGTTGCCGACCGTTTCGGGGGGGACGTGCTCGTAGGTCGCCGGCTCCTTGGCCAGTGCGGAGGCATGAATGCCGGCCTTGGTGGCGAAGGCGGAAGCGCCGACATAGGGCGCTTGCGCCTCTGGCGCTCGGTTCAGGAG
>NZ_RZPL01000436.1:0-4870 GCF_004022805.1 Mesorhizobium sp. M7A.F.Ca.CA.002.04.1.1
AGCAGCGCCAGCGGCAGTTCCTCCTGCCGCGTGGCCAGCCCCTTTTGTGAGCATAGCCATATCATCGGCTCGCGCAGCACGCCGACTTCGTCCGCCGCTGCCGTCTGGCGCATGACGATCGCCAGATCGAGGCCGCCAGACTGCAGCGCCTGCGCCAACTCGGCGGAACGGCCGACCCGCAGTTCGATCCTGACGCGCGGATGGCTGCCGGCGAAAGCACGCAGCAGATCCGGCAGGCCGCTGTCGGCAAAATCCTGCGTCGTGCCGATGGCAACGCGCCCGGCAGCGCGGGCGCCCTTCAGCGCCAGCCAAGCCTCGCGATGGACGGCAAGAATGCGCTTGGCGTGGCCGACGAGATCCTCACCCGCCGGCGTCAAACCACGTCCCCGCCCCTGCGGCGCCAGCAGCGGCTCACCGACGACTTCCTCCAGCCGCTGCATCTGGGCGGTCACCGCCGAGGGCGAACGGCCGATGCTTGCAGCCGCCTGGGCCAGCGAGCCGCTGTCGACGAAAGCAAGGAAGGTTCGGAGCAGATCGGGATCGAGCGTTTCCATACTTCGATACTATCGAAGTATCATTTAAAAACAATTCGATTTTTTTGCCTAAAAGGTGGTGGCATGGTTGTTTCAACGGCGATCGGACGCCGCTCAAGCCAAGGAGAAGAAGAATGCCTATCATCAACATCAGCGTCACCGGCAAACCTGACGCGGCGCTTTCCGCTCGCATCGCAAAGGAGGCCACAGAAATCACCGCGACGCAGCTGCGCAAGGACCCGACGATCACGGCAGTTGCCGTGTCCTATGTCGATCCGCAGCACTGGTTCGCCGGCGGCAAGTCGCTGGCCGAGCACGGCACCAACACGTTCTGGCTTGATATCAAGGTGGTCGACGGCACCAACACCAAGCTTGAGCTGGAGGCCTATCTGAAGGCGATCTTCGCAGCCTTCGGCCGTCTGCTGGGCGGCGTGCACGAGGAGAGCTACGCCTTCGTGCATGAAGTGCCGGCAGCCGCTTACGGCTATGGCGGCAAGACGCAGGAATTTCGTTTCATCAGTGGACGGCTGCAGGCGGCGTGAGAAGCAGCTTCCCGCACCAAGGGAAGCAAAAGCTCCGCATTGACCTTGCTCCCACATCGTCTAGGTTCTGGCCGACACGGCCGCAAAGAGCCGAGATGCTAAAAACGTTGGGAGAGACGCGGCATGATCCTGACACTGGCGCTGCTTGCGGGTCTTGTTCTGGCCTGGCTCCTGATTGGCGTGGCGGAAAAATTCCGCCTCGGCCTACGCTTCACCCAGGCGCTGCTCTATGTCCCGTTCAAGCTTGCCTACCGGATCGGAGACAGCCGCATCAGGATCGCCCGCAAGGCGCAGGCCCCAGTCATCTACGTCATCTCTCATCAATCGCGCTTCGAGCCGGCGCTGATGCTGTCGCTGCTGCCGGAAGACACGCTGCATATTCTCGATGAGGTCTCGGCGCGCTCGCCGTGGCTCGAACCTTGGCGCGAGCTTGGCCGTACCATCGCCTTCAACGCCGAACATGTCTTCGTCAGCCGCCGGCTGGTGCGGGTGCTGAAGGGCAAGGGCCGGCTCGCTGTCTATCTGCCGGATGCAGTCGAGCCCGACGTCAAGACGTTTCGGTTGTTTCGTGCCGTCACCCGCATCGCCATGCAGGCCGATGCCAAGATCGTGCCGATCTTCGTCGGCGGCGCGCGCAGCCTGCCGGTGTCGTTGACGCCTGGGGACAAGGCGCCACGACACTGGTTTCCGCAACTGTCGATCAGCGTGCTGGAGCCGATGACCATCACTGAGTTGGTGGCGCGCAACCCCGAGCAGGCCTCGAACACCAACGCGCTGTTCGACCGTGTCGCCGAGGCGCGGCTCTTCGGCACCAACCTCGATCGTGGCCTGTTCCTGGCCATGCGCGATGCCGCCGACCGCGTCGGCGCTTCGCATATCATCATCGAGGACGTGATCTCCGGCGCGCTGAGCTACCGCAAGCTGTTCATCGGCGCCCGCGTCCTGGGCAGGCGCTTCGAGGCGGTAACGGCTCCGGGCGAGGCAGTCGGCGTGATGCTGCCCAATGCCAATGGCGTCGTGCTGTCGCTCACCGGCCTTCTGTCGGCCGGCCGGGTGGCGGCGATGATCAACTACACGGCCGGGCCGGCGAGCGTCACCGCGGCCGTGCGCACGGCGGTGATAAGGACCGTGATTTCGTCCCGCGCGTTCGTCGAGAAGGCCGACCTTGCCGATATCGTCGCGGCGGTCGAAAAGGGCGGCGCCCGGCTTCTCTGGCTCGAGGATGTGCGGGAGAGCGTCACCGCGCTGGACAAGCTTGCCGCCGCCTTGCTGTGGCGCTGGCCGCTGCAGCGACAGGACGCGGCCAAGCCGGCGGTGATCCTGTTCACCTCGGGCTCGGAAGGCACGCCGAAGGCAGTCGTGCTGTCGCACAAGAACCTTTACGCCAACGCCATGCAGGCTGAGGCGCGCATCACCATCTCGCCCGCCGACATCCTGCTCAACGTGCTGCCGGTGTTCCATTCGTTCGGCCTGACGGGCGGCACCATCCTGCCGCTGGTCACCGGGGTAAAACTGTTCCTCTACCCCTCGCCGCTGCACTACAAGATCATCCCCGAGGTTGCGCGCAAGGGGAAACCGACCATTATGTTCGGCACCGACACGTTCCTCGCCAACTATGCGCGTACCGCCAAGGACGGCGATTTTTCCAGCCTGCGCTTCGTCGTTGCCGGCGCCGAGGCGGTGAAGCCGGAAACCCGCCGCGTCTATCGCGAACGCTTCCAGGCCGAGATCATCGAAGGGTTCGGGCTGACAGAGGCGGCGCCGGTGGTTGCCGTCAACACGGCAATCCATGGCCGCGACGGTACCGTCGGGCGGCTGCTGCCGGCCATGCGCATGAAGCTTGAGCCGATCGAAGGCATTTCCGATGCCGGCCAATTGTGGCTCGACGGACCGAACCTGATGATGGGCTATATGACATCGGACCGCCCCGGTGAATTGCAGCCGCTGACGGGCTGGCACGACACCGGCGACATCGTCGCTGTCGACCGCGAAGGCTTCATCACCATTCGCGGCCGCGCCAAGCGCTTCGCCAAGATCGCCGGCGAGATGGTGTCGCTGGGTGCTGTCGAGATGCTGGTGCAGTCGTTGTGGCCGGAAGAACGCCATGCGGTGGTAGCGGTGCCGGACAAGAGGCGCGGCGAGCGCATTGTGCTGGTCACCACCGCCGACGACGCCAATCCCGACGAGTTGCGCAGATTCGGCAAACAAGCGGGCGCCGCCGAACTGATGGTGCCCAACGACATCGTCAAGGTCGAGGAAATCCCGGTGCTGGGTTCGGGCAAGACCGACTATGTCTCGACCCGAAAGCTGGCGATCGACAGGCTGGGGCTCGGCGTCGCGGCCTGAGTCGGATCAAGCACTTCCGCCGACCTTCTAACCTATATCCGAAGGCGGTACCTTCTCGCCCTCCAGCTTGGCGCGTTTCGAATAGGCGCGCACACTGAACGGCAGGAAGATCAGGTAGCCGGCAACCGAAGCGGTCAGCGTGTACCAGGGGTAGGTCATCAGCAGCAGTACGTAGAGCACGACACCCAGGATGATCGGCAACACCCTGTCGCCCGGGATTTTCAGGCTCTTGCCGGAATAGACCGGCAGCCGGCTGACCAGCAGGAAGGCGACCAGTATGGTAAAGCCGGTGGCGACGAAGGCCGCTGGACGACTGGGCTCCAGCCCTGTGCGCAGGAAATAGAGATAGAGCGGCAGCATCACCAGCACAGCACCAGCCGGCGCCGGCACGCCGACGAAATATTCGGACTGCCATATCGGGCGGTCGGCCTTCTCGTCGTCGAGCACGTTGAAGCGGGCGAGCCTTAGCCCGCAGGCGATGGCGAACAGCAAGGCCGCAATCCAGCCCGGCGAGCCGGCACGGTCGAGCAGGAAGGCATAAAGCACCAAAGCCGGGGCGACGCCGAAATTGACGATGTCGGCCAGCGAATCCATCTGGGCGCCGAATTTGGAGGTTGCCTTCAGCATCCGCGCCAAGCGGCCATCAATGCCGTCGAGGAAAGCGGCCAGCAGCACCATCACCACGGCCGGCTCGAAGCGGCCTTCGAAGCCGAAGCGGATGCCCGACAGACCGGCGCAGATGGCAAGCACGGTGACGAGGTTGGGCAGCACCATGCGCATCGGGATCTCGCGGATGCGCGGACCGCCGCTGGCATGGGCCTCGAACTTCTTATACTGCGTGCCCACGGCTCAGGAAATCCGCACGAGGGGTGTGCCGGCGACACCGCCGAATTCGGCCAGCACGGTTTCGCCGCCGACCGCTGTCTGGCCGACGGCAACGCGCGGCGTGGCGGTCAAGGGCAGGAAGACATCGACGCGCGAGCCGAAGCGGATCAAGCCGAAACGCTCGCCGGTGCCGATCGAGCCGCCCGCCTCGGCCCAACAGACGATCCGCCGCGCCACCAGGCCGGCGATCTGGACGGCGGCGATCGTGCCGTTGGGGCTTTCGATGACCAGGCCGTTGCGCTCGTTCTCGGTGCTGGCCTTGTCGAGTTCGGCGTTGAGGAATTTTCCGGGCCGGTGTTCGATCCTGACGATACGACCGCGTACCGGGGCGCGGTTCACGTGACAGGAAAAGACATTCATGAACACCGAGATGCGGGTCATCTCGACATTGCCGAGGCCGAGTTCGCGCGGCGGCACGGCCGGCCCGACCGCCGAGATGATGCCGTCGGCGGGGCTGACCACCAAGCGGTCGTCGACCGGCGTGACGCGCTCGGGATCGCGGAAGAAATAAACGCACCAGGCCGTCAGGATCAGACCGATCCATCGCGAAGGCTATCCCTGCAT
>NZ_RZPL01000437.1:0-4864 GCF_004022805.1 Mesorhizobium sp. M7A.F.Ca.CA.002.04.1.1
AGCGCGACGTCGCGCATCGGTTGTCGGGGGTGAAACATGTCCGGCACCCGAGCGCGGGCGCCATGACCTTCGAGCATATGAGCCTGTCGATCGGCGACGGCTCGGACATGAAGCTGATCGTCTACACGCCGTTAGCCGAGCAGAATTCGATCGCCAAGCTGCAGGCATTGCTGGACGCGCTGCCGGCCGAGCGGCGCAGCGCCTGAGGTTGGCTGGCGTCCCCCTCGGCTTCGTCATCCACGGGCGAAGCGGACGCGGAGACCCGAGGATCCATGCCGGGACGTTTGCCGAAGAGTACTACGGAGCAGAATTTGGACCTTTGCGGCGCGTTGAAGTCGCGGCATGGATTGTAGGGTCTGCGCCGCGTCGCTTCGCTCCTTGCTTCGCCCTAGAATGACGAAACCATTTAGCCCTTCGGCTTCAGCCCATCGAGGAACAACTGCTCGAGAAATCTTGCCGCATCCTCGAAGCGGCCGTCGCCGCCACGGTTCGGTCCGAGCACGGCGCGGACCTGGACGTCGAAATCGGCATAATGCTGCGTCGTCGCCCAGATCGAGAAGATCAGGTGCCACGGGTCGGTCTTGGCGATCTTGCCGGCGCGCATCCAGCCCTTGATGACGGCGGCCTTCTCGTCGACCAGCGTTTTCAGTTCGCCCGCCAGCAGCGGCATGATGCGCGGCGCGCCTTGCAGGATCTCGTTGGCGAACAGCCGGCTCTCGCGCGGAAAATCGCGCGCCATCTCCAGCTTGCGCCTGATGTAGCTGCGCAGTTCGGTTAGGGGATCGCCAATGTCGTCGAGTTCGCGCAGTGGCGCCAGCCAGGTGTCGAGCAGGCGCTGCATCAGCGTTTCGTGGATGTCTTCCTTGCGCCGGAAATAATAGAGCAGGTTCGGTTTCGACATGCCGGCAGCTTCGGCGATCTGGTCGATGGTCGAGCCGCGAAAGCCGTTGGTGGAGAAGACCTCAAGCGCCGCCTCCAGGATGAGTTCGCGCTTTTCCTGCTGGATGCGGGTGCGGCGAGGGGCATCCGTGCCGATGGTCACCGTTGCAAGCCCTCGTGTTGAGGCTCATCTGGACCAATTCTCTGGACCAGTTTTTCCCTAGCCTGTGGAACGCACTTCAGGTGCCGCATTTCCGCTAGTAATCCTTGACCGCCTACAGGGCGGTGCTAACGTTTGTCCAATCGGTCAAAAATTTGCGTAGCATGAAAACGCGGCAAAGACCAAGCGTTGGGCGCAGCGAAACAGTTTACAAGGGGAAGTCCTGGTCATGTCCAACCGGCTGAAAGTCACGCCGAACGATCTCAGTGCATTCTGGATGCCGTTCACGGCAAACCGGCAGTTCAAGCAGGCGCCGCGCATGATGGTGTCCGCCAAGGACATGCATTACACAACCAGCGACGGCCGCAAGGTGCTCGACGGCACCGCCGGCCTGTGGTGCGTCAATGCCGGCCACTGCCGTCCGAAGATCACCGAGGCGATCCAGCACCAGGCTGCCGAACTCGATTATGCGCCGGCCTTCCAGATGGGCCATCCGATCGTGTTCGAACTGGCCAACCGCCTGGTCGACCTGGCGCCCAAGGGCATGGACCATGTCTTCTTCACCAATTCCGGCTCGGAATCGGTCGAGACCGCGCTCAAAATGGCGATCGCCTATCACCGTGTGAAGGGCGAGGGCTCGCGCACCCGGTTGATCGGCCGCGAGCGCGGCTATCACGGCGTCAATTTCGGCGGCATCTCGGTCGGCGGCATCGTCACCAACCGCAAGATGTTCGGCACGCTGCTCGGCGGCGTCGACCATATGCCGCACACGCATCTGCCGGAAAAGAACGCCTTCACCAAGGGTGTGCCGGAGTATGGCGCGGAACTCGCCAACGAGCTGGAGCGTATCGTCGCCCTGCACGACGCTTCGACCATCGCCGCCGTCATCGTCGAGCCGGTCGCCGGCTCCACCGGCGTCATCCTGCCGCCGAAGGGTTATCTGGAGAAGCTGCGCGAGATCTGCACCAAGCACGGCATCCTGTTGATCTTCGATGAGGTCATCACCGGTTTCGGCCGTCTCGGCACACCGTTCGCCGCCGACTATTTCGGTGTCACGCCCGACATCATGACCACCGCCAAGGGCGTCTCCAACGGCGTCATCCCGATGGGCGCGGTGTTTGTGAAGAAGGAGATCCACGACGCCTTCATGACCGGCCCCGAGCACATGATCGAGTTCTTCCACGGCTACACCTATTCGGGCAACCCCATCGCCTGCGCGGCCGCACTCGGCACGCTTGACACCTACAAGGAAGAGGGCTTGCTGACCCGTGGCGAGGAGCTGGCGCCGTACTGGGAAGACGCGCTGCATTCGCTGAAAGGCGAGCCGAACGTCATCGATATCAGGAACATCGGCCTGATCGGTGCGATCGAGCTGGCGCCGATCGCCGGCCAGCCGACCAAACGGGCCTTCTCGGCCTTCGTCAAGGCGTTCGAGCGCGGCGCGCTGATCCGCACCACCGGCGACATCATCGCGCTCTCGCCGCCGCTGATCATCACCAAGGGCCAGATCAACGAATTGATCGACCATGTTCGAGATGTGCTGAGGTCAATCGATTGACGGACTGACGCGGTCGGTTGAGGTCGGCGCGGCAGCGCGCCGACCTGACCTTTTGCTTGCAACGAACCATTACAGTCAGGCGGGCAACGCACCGATCCCGGTCAGGATCACCCGCTTGATATTTTCCTTGGCTTCCCGCCATTGCCGGTCGGACAGAGGTTTTCCGCCATTGAGTGTCTCGATCTGATGGCCGAAATCGGCGTAGTGCTGGGTCGTAGCCCAAAGCATATAGAGCAGATGACGCGGATCCACCGGGTCCATCTTGGCTTCCTCGATCCAGCGCCTGATGATCTCGACGCGGCCGTCGGTCCATTCGCGCAGCGTCGATTCCATATAGTCCTGAAGCACCGGCGCCCCGTGCATCACTTCGGAGGCCCAGACCTTCGAGCCGTCGGGATGGCGGCGTGATATTTCCATCTTGGCGTCGATATAGGCACTGATGCCGTCTATGGGCCCGCGCGCCGCGTCGAAGCAATTGGCCGCCTGTAGCCAGATTTCAAAGATGTTTTGAACGACCGACCGGTAAAGCTCTTCCTTGGTGGCGAAATAGTAGTGGAGATTTGCCTTCGGCAGTCCGGCCAGATCCGCAATCAACTGCATCGTGGCGCCGCCAAACCCTGCCTCCGCAAACACCTTCTCTGCAGCGACGAGAATGGTTTTTTCATTCTCTCGGCGGATCTCCTGTCGCCGCATGGGGCGGGTGGGTTCTGCCATGTCTACCCCAAGATTCTAGTTGACCGCTTGGTCAGGTTGTGTAGTTTAAAAGCTGACCATACGGTCAAGCTGTAAATCACTCAAGGGGCGACAAGACCCCTGGTGTAGATGGGAACTCGAGATGGCCGCACCCGGCGAGAATCTGCGAATCAATTCAAACCGTTTGTGGGATTCCATCATGGAGATGGCGAAGATTGGCCCCGGCATTGCCGGCGGCAACAATCGCCAGACCGTGACCGACGAAGACGGCGAAGGGCGGCATCTGTTCAAGCGCTGGTGCGATGCGGCCGGGCTCGAAATGGGCGTCGATGAAATGGGCACGATGTTTGCCCGCCGCGAAGGCACCGATCCCAGCCTGCCGCCGGTCTATGTCGGCAGCCATCTCGATACGCAGCCGACCGGCGGCAAGTATGACGGCGTGCTCGGCGTACTGGGCGGGCTTGAAGTGGTGCGCTCGCTCAACGATCTCGGCATCAAGACCAAACATCCAATCGTCGTCACCAACTGGACGAACGAGGAGGGCTCGCGCTTCGCGCCGGCTATGATGGCGTCCGGCGTGTTCGCCGGCGTGCTCGACCAGGCCGATGTGTACGGGCATGTCGACAAGCAGGGCAAGAAATTCGGCGAGGAACTGGAGCGCATCGGCTGGAAAGGCCCCGAGAAGGTCGGCGACCGCAAGATCCATGCCTTCTTCGAACTGCATATCGAACAGGGTCCGATCCTCGAGGACGAAGATATCGACATCGGTGTCGTCACCCATGGCCAGGGCCTTAAATGGCTGCAGGTGACGCTGACCGGCAAGGAAGCCCATACCGGCTCGACGCCGATGCCCAAGCGCCGCAATGCCGGGCTCGGCATGGCGCGGGTGATCGAACTGGTGCACGAGATCGCCATGGACTACCAGCCCGATGCCGTCGGCGCGGTCGGCCACATGGAGGTCTATCCCAATTCGCGCAACATCATCGCCGGGCGCACCGTCTTCACCGTCGATATCCGCTCGCCGGAAAAGGAAGTGCTGGACGCGATGGATGGCCGCATCCGCGAAGGCATCGACACGATCTGCGATGCACTCGACATCCGCTGCGAGATCGAACAGGTCGGCGCTTTCGATCCGGTGACTTTCGATGCCGGCTGCGTCAAGGCGATCCGCGATGCCGCCGACCGCCTTGGCTATTCCCATCGCAACATCGTTTCCGGTGCCGGCCACGACGCCTGCTGGATCAACCGCGTCGCGCCCACCGCCATGGTGATGTGCCCTTGCGTCGATGGCCTCAGCCACAACGAGGCCGAAGAGATCACCAAGGAATGGGCTTCGGCGGGTGCCGATGTCTTGTTCCACGCGGTGGTGGAGACGGCTGTCATCGTGGAGTGAGCTTAGAATCCACCTTCCAAACGACGCTCGTAAAGAAGCGCGAAGAGAACAAGGGAACAGTCAATGACCAAAGTCATCCGAAACGGCACCATCGTCACCGCCGACCGCACCTGGAAGGCCGATGTGCTGATGCAGCACGGCAAGATCGTCGCCATCGGTTCGGGCCTGCATGGCGACCATG
>NZ_RZPL01000438.1:0-4859 GCF_004022805.1 Mesorhizobium sp. M7A.F.Ca.CA.002.04.1.1
CCACTGTGCTGGCCGGCGCCTTTGGCATCGTCTTCGTGCTGGCGTTCTTCTCGGTGTTCTGGCTGCGCGCCCGCAACCAGCGCAAAAACCAGGGTAAATAGGCAAGGGATCTTCGACATGCGCATTCTGATCACTGGCGCCGCGGGTATGGTCGGCCGCAAGCTCATCGCCCGGCTGGCCAAGGACGGGACGCTGCGCGGGGGCAAGATCACCGCGCTCGATCTCCACGATATCGTGCCGCCACAGGCGCCGAGCCTGGATGGCGTCAGCGTCACGCTGCACACCGGCGATCTCGCCGAAGCGGGTGCCACCGAGCGCCTGGTCGCATCGCGCCCCGACGTCGTCTTTCATCTCGCCGGCATCGTATCCGGCGAGGCGGAGGCGAATTTCGAACTCGGCTACCGCGTCAATCTCGATGGCACGCGCGCCCTGTTCGATGCCATCCGGGTGGCGGGCTTTGCGCCGCGCGTCGTCTTCACCTCGTCGATCGCGGTGTTCGGCGCGCCGTTCCCGGACGTCATTCCCGATGACTTCCATCCGACGCCGCTGACCTCTTATGGTACCCAGAAGCAGATGAGCGAAGCGCTGCTGGCCGACTATTCCAGGCGCGGGTTCTTCGACGGTATCGGCATCCGGCTGCCGACCATCTGCGTGCGGCCGGGCAAGCCGAACAAGGCGGCGTCGGGCTTCTTCTCGGGCATCATCCGCGAGCCGTTGAGCGGCCATGAGGCGATCCTGCCGGTGCCGCGCTCGGTCGTGCACACGCATGCCAGCCCCCGCTCGGCGGTCAACTTCCTGATCCATGCGGCGGGGATCGACGGCAGCGCTGTCGGGCCACGCCGCAATCTGACCATGCCCGGCGTCGCCGTCACCGTCGGCGAGCAGATCGAGGCGCTGGAACGCATCGCCGGGCCGAAGGCGGTAAGCCTGATCCGCGAGGTTCCGGATGACACGATCTGGGCGATCGTCAAGGGCTGGCCGACGCGCTTCGAGGCAAAGCGGTCGCGGGAGCTCGGCTTCAGCGCCGAAAAGAGTTTTGACGAGATCATCCGCGCTCACATCGAGGATGAGCTCGGCGGCAAGATCGCGGGTTAAACTCCGACCCTCGTGGCGTCGGGCATCATCCGCCGCTCGCCAGGCTTGCCGACAGCAGCAGCAGTCCGAACAGGAACACGAAGGCGGCGCCGCCGATCTCGACGATCGAGTGGATGCGGTTGCCCATGCGGCCGTCGCCGGCGAAATAGACCGCCCAGTTCTTGGCGGTCACCGCCAGCGTCGCCAGTGCCGAAACGGTGATGGCGGTGCCCAGCGACATTGCCAGCACCGACAGCAGGCCGCCGAGCCAGAGGCCGTTGAGCAGGGCGAAGCTGAGCACGATCAGCGCGCCGGAGCAGGGGCGGATGCCGACCGCCGCCACCGCTGTCCAGGCCGTGCGCCAGTCGAAGCGGTCGCCTGACAGCAGCGCCGGATCGGGTGCGTGCGAATGGCCGCAGGTGTCGCAGACTTCGCCGGCCGCGTGATCGTGATGAGCATGATCGTGTTCGGCATGATCGTGATGATCGTGATGATCGTGCGAAGGGCCGTGCACATGGTCATGCGCGTGCAGCGCGTGCGAATGGGCATGCGCCGAATGGCTGTGAGCTGCATGGGAATGGCCGGCATGCGAATGCGCGCCGTGCGAATGACCCCCATGAGAATGACCCCCATGAGAATGACCGGCGTGAGAATGGCCGGCATGAGCCGCCGACAGGCTGTAGGCCGGGCCCTTGCCGAACAGACGCAGGACGGCGGGGCCGAGTTTGCGCCACAGCAGCCAGGCGCCGAACAGGGTGACGAAGACAAAGCTCATGATCTCCATGAACCAGGCTGCGTCCGTCATCGAGACGGAGGTGCCGCGCAGGACGAAATAGGCGACCCCCATCACCGCGACCGCGGTCAGGCCCTGCAGCAGCGCCGAGACGAAGGACAAGAGGATGCCGCGCCGCAACGCCACTTCATTGGCCACCATGTAGGACGAGATCACCGCCTTGCCGTGACCGGGGCCGGCGGCATGGAAAATACCGTAGGCGAAGGACAGGCCGACGAGTATCCAGATCTTGCTGCCGTCCTGGCGCATCGCCTTCATCGCCGTTGCCAGCGCGCGGTAGAATTCCTGCTGCCTGAGATTGATCCACATCAGGATATGGGCGAACGGGCCGGTGGTGGGCGCCATGCCGTCATTGACGCCGATGCCGAGCGAACTCTGGGCATGAGCCGCGTCGGCGAAATGCATCATGGCGACTGTGAGGGCCAACAGGCCGAATGCCAAACGCAGGGACGGTTTCGTCACCGGCTTCATCCTTCTGGCTGACAGGTCAGTTCGAGCTTGGTGGCGAAGATCTTGCTCATATCGGTGCCGGTCGGGTCATTGAAAAAGGCATCGGTGAGGGTCTTCTGGTTTTCCTTGATGGCCTCGTCGGGGTCGGGACGGACCACCTTGCTGGTGCAGTTCGAGGGCAGGCCTTCGACCGTGATGTTGGAGTCCTCGGTGAAGTCGATCGCCGTGTAGAATGTCGGATCGTAGACGCCGATATCGATTTTGCCGTTGAGCTTGATCGGCACCTTCGGTTCGGACTCGAACAGGATGATCAGCTGGTCGTTGTCGAAATTGGCCATCAGATGCGGCGGCGGCGTCATCGCCACGTCCTTGCCGTCGACGGTGACGAGCTGGAAGTAGTTGAACTCCGCCAGCGAGGCATGAACGGTGTCGGCGACTTCCTTCAGCTCCTTGTCGTCGAGCTTCAGGTCGGAGTTCTTGTCGAATTCCATCATCACCGTCGAGGAAAACAGGTCGTCGAAGCGCCAGAGATGACGCAGAGCCTTCACGCTTTGGTGATCGGGGGAGAGGATCACATCGAGGCGAGCCTCGGCGAAGACGTGTGGATGCACGTAAGCGGGTCCAGTGGCGGCAAAGCTAGCCGCCAAGGCCGAAGCCAGCATGATTGCGTGCCGTTTCAGGTGCATTCTCGGTCGCGATTCCCTAGGCCTCGGAAGAGTTGCCGAGAGTTACCAGAAAGGGGGCGAAATTGGGACCGCTGCTCGGCTGAAGTGGGTCAGGCAACTTCACGCGTCCTGAACCACTGCACCAGGAAGTCGACGAAAACGCGGACCTTGGCCGGCAGATAGCGGCGGTGCGGGTAGACGGCGAAGATGCCGCCGCCCGACAGGATACGGTCATCCATCACCGACACCAGCCGGCCGCTCGCGAGATCGGGCGCGGCAATGAAATCCGGCAGGACGGTGAATCCCAGCCCGGACACGGCCGCGGCTCTCGCCGTCATCGGGCTGTTGACCTCGATCGGACCTGACACCGAAACGCTGACCGGATCGCCATTGTCGCCCTTGAACGGCCAGTTGTTCAGTCCGCGGCCATTGGTGTCGACGATGCAAGGCATGCGGCTGAGATCCTGCGGCCGTGTCGGCGTGCCATGCTTGGCGATCAGTTCGGGGGAGGCGCAGAGCTTTATCGAAAATGGCGCCAGACGCCTGGCGATCAGCGACGAGTTCTCCAGCCGCGAGATACGCACCGCAAGGTCGAAGCCTTCCTCGACCAGATCGACGAAGCGGTCGTCGAGCTGGATGTCGAGCACGATGTCGGGATGCTGCTTGGCGAAGTCGATCAGCGACTGGCCGATCGGCGCGTCGGCGAAGGTGCGCGGCGCCGACAGCTTGATCCGGCCGCGCACGTCGCCGGAGGATTCGCGCACCGCGTCGGCCAGGCTGTCGACCTCGCGCACGATCTCCGAGGCGCGCCGGTAATAGGTGTGGCCGGCCTCGGTCATCGAGAACTGGCGCGTGGTGCGGTTGAGCAGCAAAGCGCCGAGTTCGTCCTCCAGCTCGCGCACATATTTCGACAGCAAGGCCTTGGAGCGGCCGATCTTGCGCGCCGCCGCGGAAAAGCCCTCGGCCTCG
Source organism: Mesorhizobium sp. M7A.F.Ca.CA.002.04.1.1 (assembly GCF_004022805.1). Lineage (NCBI taxonomy): Bacteria > Pseudomonadati > Pseudomonadota > Alphaproteobacteria > Hyphomicrobiales > Phyllobacteriaceae > Mesorhizobium > Mesorhizobium sp. M7A.F.Ca.CA.002.04.1.1. The sequence goes on from NZ_RZPL01000438.1 coordinate 3,952, forward strand.
ACCACGTCGATGAAGGCGCGCATGCGCGTCAGTGTGTCCATGGTCAGGCCTTTCGTGCCGCGTCGAGAAGTTTCCGGCCGAGCCGTATCAGGGCAATGTCGCTGCCGGAAGGGCCAAGCAGCGACAGGCCGAACGGGGCGCCGGCGACCGAGCCGACGGGCAGTGTGATCTGTGGAAAACCGGACAGGCCGGCCAGGCACAGAAGCTGGAGCGCCCGTTCGCGATAGGCCTGGAACTGCTCCGGCGTGCTGTCCACGTAAGGCGCCGGACCAGGCACCGTCGGCAGGACAAGGAAGCCGTCCTTGCCGAGCAGGGCGCTCAGTTCGCCGCGAAAGGTCAGACGCCGCACCTTCTCGGCCTGCGCCGTCTTGTCGTCGACGGCGCGGCCGAAGCCGAAACGCTCCTCGACGCCGGTGCCGAGGCCGCGCTCGCCGCTGGTGATCCATTCGCCATGCACCGCCCAGGCCTCCCTGGCCTGCAGCCGGCGAAAGCACCAGTAAAGTTCATCGGGAGATGAGGAGAAGCGGATTGCCGGCGTCGCCGGCGCGCCGAAAACCGCGCCCGCCAGCCCCTTCATTCCGGCATATTCGGCCAGCGCCGGGCGGGCGACCAGCCCGTCCAGCCAATCCAGCGCCAGCGGCCGGTCCAACACGTGCTGGTGCGGATCGCGGCCGAGCAGCAGCTTGCCGACGGTCTCGTAGGTCTCGATGTCGTCGGCGAACCAGCCGAACGTGTCAAGGCTCGGCGCCAGCTTCATCGTGCCGTCGAGCGAAATGCGGCCATGCGTGGTGCGCAGCCCGATCAGTCCGCAAAAGCTCGCCGGCGCGCGGATCGAGCCGCCGGTGTCGGAACCAGTGGCGATATCGGCCAGCCTGCCCGCCACCGCCGCCGCCGACCCCGATGAGGAG
>NZ_RZPL01000439.1:0-4855 GCF_004022805.1 Mesorhizobium sp. M7A.F.Ca.CA.002.04.1.1
TCACCATCCACGTCGAGCCCGACGACGAGGCCAAGCTGCCGAAGGGCACAACCGCCGTGCCGTTTGCCTGAGGCGATTTCCTGTAGCGACTTGGGAAAATTAACCGAAGCTTCTCGACTTCGTCATCCACGGGCGAAGCAGGAGCGAAGCTCCGTCGCGGAGACCCGAAGATCCATGCCGCGACCTTGTCCGTAGAGTGCAGCGGAACAGAATTCTGCACCGCAGCAGCGCTCAGATGTCACGCATGGATCCTATGGTCTGCGCCGCCAGTCTCTATCGGCCTTCCAAAGCTGCCTCAACAAAATCGTCGTCAAGTGGCCCGGTCAAACTGTCGAGCCAGACCCAATCCTGCGCAAGCGGTTCGAGAACGACCGCTCGGCCCTCGCGAAGGATTGAAATCTCGCCGGTATCGAAACGGTATTTCTTCGGCATGCGTACTGCTTGCGATCCGCCAGACCAAAAGACTTTTGCCTTATCCATTCGCGCCCTCCATTGAAGCTCAAGGCGAGCAGGCCGATTGCGGCATCGGCTGCAGCCGATAGACCTTGTCGTCGGATTTCGTCTTTCCGGCGTCCGCCTTCGAACACAGGTCGACGATTGCAAGCGCGCTGTTTGGGTTGGCCAGCATCATCGTGCCGTTGGCGCCACGCTTGAGGAAAATCTCCTTCTGCGCGATGTCGCAGGAGAAATTGCTCATCTTCGTGCTGGCCGCGCAGCGCCACTGGTCGGCTTCGCCCTGGCAGGAATAGGTCTGCGTCACCTTGGCCGATTTCTGCCGTGTGGTGACGGTAACGGCAATGTCGGCGCCGTCTGGCCAATTGGCGGTGTCACCGCCCGAGGCGAAGGACGCCAGTTCTACCTTGCCGCGGAAAACCCGGATCGACTGGGTGAGTTGATCGGGGTGCGAGCCGAGATGCGCTGCATCGTAGTCGCGCCCATAGCAGAACGCCTGGTCCGGCTTCAGCCGCTCGCGTAGCGGAGCTCCGAGCGCAGCGGCGACTGGGTCGATGCGCGCGAACTCCGCCTGGCAGGTCGCTGCCGGCATCGGGTCGAGGCGGAAATTGTCATCCTCCGAGCCGAGCGCCCGCCTGTCATATTCCGCTGCGCCAAGCTCCTCTTCTGATCCGGCATCGAGATAGATGTCGGGCTGCAGATCCGAGAGGAACAGCCGACCCTTGTCATCGACCTTCAGCGACGCAAGCGTCCGGTCGCATTCCATGCCGCAATGGACCGGGCCCGTCTTGCCGTCCTCGGAAGCATGATTGCACCAGCCGCCGGCCCATTCAGGCGACTTGGCGCCGCGCACGGTGGTGGCGATGAAGGCATTGTAGGACGTGTCGGAATTCCCGGTCGGTTCCTCGTTCGGCCGGCTGACCGGATCATGGCCGTAGTAGAAGAAGATCCGCGCCACCTTCTGCTTCGGGTGCGCCTTGAGATGCGCCCCATCATAGACGCGGCCGAAACAGGCATCAGCGCCGTTCGGACTGAGTTCGGTAAGCTTCAGCGCATCGTCGGCGGAGGCCGATCCGGCAAGCGCGCCGAGCAGCACGGCGCAAAACCCGGCGCCGGCAACCGTCTTCCATTCCCCCAACCCAAACGCCCATTCCTTCAACGCCATGTGACCTCTCCTCCGCATCGAAAGGACGCAACGGCAATTTATGCTAGTATTGCGGCTGGAGTCACGCAATTCGCGGTCAGCCGCCAAGCGGAGGAGGATGCCATGCGCCGGCGCGACATGTTCCGCACGGTTCTTGCCGGAACCGGAACGCTTCTCGGTCTGCGGGCAGCACAGGCAGCCGCCACCGAGCCCACAAGGCAAAAAGTCGCCTACCACTTGAGCGACACCGACAAGGTCAATTTCGTGCTCGGCAACATCAAGAACCATTATGAAGGCACCGGCGGCAAGGTCGACATCGTGCTGGTCGTGCATGGTCCCGCGCTCGCGGCCTTCAAGTCGAAAGGCATATCGGCCGCGATTTCCGGGCGCTTCGCCGGCCTGGTGCAGCAGGGATTGGAACCCCACGCCTGCGCCAACACCATGCACGGCATGGACATCACACTCCCCGACCTGCTCGCCGGATTTCATGCCGCCGACAAGGGCGGCGTCGTCAAACTCGCCGAACTGCAAGGCCAGGGTTACGCCTATCTGCGTCCGTAGAGCGGTTTGTTTGACGCAAATCCCCCGGGGAAAGCGCTCACACTTTTCCTTGAATTGCTCCAAGGCTTGAACACCGGGGTGGCAAGGGCCTACGAAGGGCAGGCAGACATCCCGGAGGAAGAACCGTGCCAGCCACCACACTCAGCATACCCGATCTTGCCGGCAAGGCAGTGCTGGTTACCGGTGCATCGACCGGCATCGGGGCGGCGCTCGCGCTGGCCTATGCAGCGCAGAAATGCAAGGTGGCGCTGCATTATAACTCGAGCCGCGACGCCGCCGAGAAGCTCGGCCTGACGATTGCCGACAAGGGCGGCGAGGTGTTTCTCGTCCAGGGCGATTTCTCCGTTGCCGCCGATGTCGAGCGCGTCGTCGAGGACAGTGCGCAATATTTCGGCCGCCTCGACGGGCTGGTCAACAATGCCGGCGGCATGCTCGGCCGCATCCCCTATGCCGAGCAGACCGAGGCGCATTACGATGCGGTGATGGACCTCAACGCCCGTTCGGTGCTGACTGCTTCGCGCAAGGCGATCCCGTGGCTGAAGAAACAGGGCGGCTTCATCGTCAACACCTCCTCGATCGCCGCCCGCAATGGTGCCGGCGGCGGCGCCGGGCTTTACGGCTCTGCCAAGGCTTTCGTCTCCAATGTGACGCGCGGCATGGCAAAGGAGCTGATCGGCTTCGGCATCCGCGTCAACGCGGTGGCGCCCGGCACCATTCTCACCCCGTTCCACGAGCGCTATTCGACCGACGAGCAGATCAAGGGCATGGTCGCCACCATTCCGCAGGGACGCGCCGGCACGGCGCAGGATTGCGTCGGCGCCTATCTGTTCCTCTCTTCCGACCTTCTCAGCGGCTACATCACCGGCCAGGTGATCGAGGTGAATGGCGGCCAGTTGATGCCTTGAACGGCTATCGCCATACTGGCGATCTGCACGCTCTTGTCGAAAACCTCAAAGGAGACAACGGAATGTACGGACTGATCGGCAAGATGCGGGCGTCGCGCGGCCAGCGCGACGCGGTCATGGACCTCCTGCGCGCCAGCACCGGCGCCCTGTCGGGCTGCCTGAGCTATATCATCGCGCGCGATCCCGCCGATGCCGACGCGATCTGGGTCACCGAAGTGTGGACCGACGCCGAAAGCCACAAGGCCTCGCTGCAGCTTCCCGAAGTCCAGGCAGCGATCGCCAAGGCGCGGCCGTTCATCGCCGGCTTCGAATTCCAGGTCGAGACCCACCCCGTCGGCGGCTTCGGCCTAGCCGACAGCAAGACGGGGTGAGTTCGATGCCAATTTTGAGGAGCAATCTTTGACGCAGACAGTAAACATTCGCGATGCGAAAGCTCATCTGTCGCGCCTTGTGAGACGTGCAGCCCAAGGCGAGTCGTTTGTTATTGCCAAAGCCGGCAAGCCGTTGGCCAGAATCGTGCCGATCGAACAGCCGACGCTGCAGGCGCGACGGGTCGGTTTTATGGCCGGCCAGTTTTCCGTCCCCGACGATTTCGACCGCATGGGTCGCAATGAGATCGAGCAACGGTTCAACGCCGGCTTGTGAGACCTGTTACTCGACACCTGGGCGGGTGAAACAATCATTTTTCTGTGAATCGCGGTTCGCATTTTTCGCCCTGCGGGTCTAAGAGCGAAACATGGATTCCTCGGCCGAGCAGCCCTCCCCGGACCTGCCCACACTCGAGCGCATGGCGCGGATGCGCAAGCTCTGGCAGTGGCTTGCCCTGCTGGTTGTTTCCTTGCTGTTTGCCGGCGCGCTGGAACTCGCCGCCCTGCCGGCGGCGCTGCTGATCGGGCCGATGCTGGCCGCCATCGTCGCCGGCACCAATGGCGCCACGGTGCGCGTGCCGCGTCTTCTGTTCGGCGCCGCCCAGGCGATCGTCGGCTGCCTCGTCGCGGCGTCGATCTCGGCCGACATCTTTCCGGTCTTCACCCAGGAATGGCCGCTGTTTCTCGGCGTCGTGGTGGCCACCGTCACAGCCTCCAGCCTGCTCGGCTGGCTGATCAGCCGCTGGCGCATCCTGCCCGGCACCACCGCCGTCTGGGGCTCGTCGCCGGGTGCGGCCACCGCCATGGTGCTGATGGCGGGTGCCTTCGGCGCCGATCAGCGGCTCGTCGCTTTCATGCAATATCTGCGCGTCATCTTCGTCTCGATGACGGCGGCACTCGTTGCCAAGATGTGGGTCGACACGTCTGAGGTCGAAATCCCCGCCATCGTCTGGTTTCCGCCGATCGATGCCCAAGCCTTCGCCGCCACCATCGGCATCGCGGTCGTAGGCGGCCTGGCGGGAAAGTTGTGCCGACTGCCCTCGCCCTTCTTCCTCGGCACCTTCATCTTCGGCACCGTCGTCCATCTCGGCTTGGGCGTGGAAATGCAATTGCCGCAATGGCTGCTGGCCGTCAGCTACGCCATGGTCGGCTGGTCGATCGGCCTGAACTTCACAAGGGCGATCCTGCGCCATGCGGCGCGCGCCTTGCCGCAGATCATCGCCTCGATCGTGGCCTTGATCGCCTTTTGCGGCGGCCTTGCCTTCATGATCAGCCATCTCCTGGGCATCGATCCGCTGACCGCCTATCTGGCGACCAGCCCCGGCGGCATGGACAGCATCGCCATCATCGCTGCAGCAGCGCAGAACGTCGACATCTCTTTCGTCATGGCGCTGCAATCAGCACGCTTCCTGATCGTGCTGCTG